>DATHJB010000050.1 GCA_035316325.1 Acidimicrobiales bacterium | reverse complement strand
GGACCAGCCTCGCCCCGTTCACCCAAGACGACCTCGACGCCATCGCCGCCGAGCTCAACGGACGCCCTCGACAAACCCTCGGCTGGCTGAAACCATCCGAAGCACTCGACCAGGCGTTGCGATGACCCCCTGAGACCAAGGTCGTTCTCCTTCAAAGACCGGGGGCGAGCCAGCGCACCGACAGCGGGGGGAGCGTGAGCACCGCGGAGGCGGCCTGGCCCTGCCACGGGGTGTCCTCGGCGGTCACGACCGGTTGGAGCATGTTGGTGCCGCCCCAGCGCTCGTCGTCGGTGTTGAGCACGTCGGACCAGGGGCCTGCCGACGGGAGGCCGACCCGGTAGCCGTGGCGGGGCACCGGGGTGAGGTTGGCGACGCACACCACGTGCTCACCACCACCCGAGCGCAGGAAGGCGAACACCGAGTTGTCGGCGTCGTCGGCGTCGATCCAGCAGAAGCCGTCCGGGCTGGTGTCGAGCGCCCACAGCGCCGGGTGCGCCGCGGCGACCCGGTTGAGCTCGGCCAGCAGGTGGTGGACGCCCCGGTTGGCGGGGTCGTCGAGCAGGTGCCAGTCGAGCGACCGGTCCTGGCTCCACTCCGTCTCCTGGGCCAGCTCGGCCCCCATGAACAGCAGCTTCTTGCCCGGGTGCGACCACATCCAGCCGTACAACGCCCGCAGGTTGGCGAAGCGCTGCCACCGGTCGCCCGGCATCTTCCCGATCAGCGAGCCCTTGCCGTGCACCACCTCGTCGTGGCTCAAGGGAAGCACGAAGTTCTCGGTCCAGGCGTAGACCAGCCCGAACGTGAGCGAGTGGTGGTGCCACCGCCGGTGCTCCGGCCGCTTGCCGAAGTACTCGAGGGTGTCGTGCATCCAGCCCATGTTCCACTTCTGGGAGAAGCCCAGGCCGCCCAGGTGCACGGGGCGCGTCACGCCGTCCCATGCCGTCGACTCCTCGGCGACCGTCAGCACCCCCGGGTGGTCGCGGTGCACCAGCCGGTTCATCTCCTGGACGAAGGCGACCGCCTCCAGGTTCTCCCGGCCGCCGTGCACGTTGGGCACCCACTCGCCGGCCTTGCGCGAGTAGTCGAGGTAGAGCATCGACGCCACCGCGTCGACCCGCAGGCCGTCGACGTGCAGCTCCTCCACCCAGTAGCGGGCCGCGGCGACGAGGAAGTTGCGCACCTCGTTGCGCCCGAAGTTGAAGACCAGCGTGCCCCAGTCGGGGTGCTCGCCCTGGCGCGGGTCGGCGTGCTCGTAGAGCGCGGTGCCGTCGAAGCGGGCCAGCGCCCACTCGTCCTTCGGGAAGTGCGCCGGCACGTAGTCGACCAGCACCCCGATCCCCCGCTCGTGCATGTGGTCGACGAAGGCCCGGAAGCCGTCGGGGTCGCCGTGGCGGGCGGTCGGGGCGAACCAGCTCGACACCTGGTAGCCCCACGACGGGTCGTACGGGTGCTCGGTCGGGGGCAGCAGCTCGACGTGCGTGAAGCCGAGCGCCAGGACGTGGTCGGCCAGCTGCTCGGCCAGGTCGCGGTAGTCGAGGTAGTCGCCCCGGCCCGTGCCGAACCGGCGCCACGACCCCAGGTGCACCTCGTACGCGGCCAGGCGCTCGTCGATCGGGTTCGACGCCGCCCGCCGTGCCACCCACTCGGTGTCGCCGGCGCTCCACTCGTGGCTCGACGAGAACACCACGCTGGCGTTGGCCGGTGGGCGCTCGGTGGCCCGGGCCATCGGGTCGGCCTTGAGGCGGGTCACGCCGTCGGCGCCCAGCACCTCGAACTTGTAGCGCTGGCCCGACCCGACGCCCGGGACGAACAGCTCCCACACGCCCGACGAGCCCAGCGTGCGCAGCGGGTGCGCGGTGCCGGCCCAGCTGTTCCAGTCGCCCACCACGCGCACGGCCCGGGCGGCGGGCGCCCACACGGAGAAGCTGGTGCCCTCGACGCCCTCGTGGGTGCGGGGATGCGCGCCCAGTGCCTCCCACAGCCGCTCGTGGCGGCCCTCGCCGATGAGGTGGAGGTCGAGCGGGCCCAGCGTCGGCCAGAAGCCCCACGGCTCGACCGACGTGATGTCGTAGCCCTCGCCCAGGGTGAACGTCACGCTGTAGCCCCGGGCCGGGGCCGGGTCGTCGGACCGGAGCTCGTGCTCGAACCCCCCGCCCGGGTGGACGCGCCGCATCGGACGGTCGCGGTACCGCGCCTGCCGGGCACCGGGCCACCAGGCGCGCAGCACCCGCCGGCCCGCCTCCTCGTGCAACCCGAGGACGCTGTGCGGGTCGGTGTGGAGCCCCGACGCCAGGGCGTCGAACGGCGTGCCCACCACGACCCCGCTAGGCGACGCGGCCGAGCACGCGCTCGATGGCCGACGTCGGGATCGTCACCCAGGTCGGTCGGTGGGCCAGCTCGTAGCTGACCTCGTACACGGCCTTGTCGAGCTCGAAGGCCTGCAGCACCGCCCGCCGGTCGTACTCGTCGGCGGGCCACAGCGACGACGTCCCCGTGCCGCCGGTGTAGCCGTGCCACAAGGCGTCGACCGCCCGGGCCTCCCACTCACCGGCCAGGTCGGCCAGCTCCGGGTCGATGTCGCGGCCCCGCTCCACCAGGGCCGACCGGGCCGCGTAGTGGAACGAGCGGACCATCGCCGCCACGTCTCGCAGCGGCGACGAGGGACGCACCCGCTCGGGCACCGGACGCCCCGGCTCGCCCTCGAAGTCGATCACGAACCAGCCGGCGTCGGCCCGCAGGAACTGGCCCAGGTGCAGGTCGCCGTGGATGCGGATGGCCCGACCCGGGTCGGCGACCTTCAGCAGGCCGGCCAGCACCACCTCGATCCGGTCGTTGTCGAGGACACCGTCGGGGGTGCGGGCCAGCTGGGCGCGCATGTCGCCCAGCCAGGCCTCGGGGTCGGCGTCGAAGGTGCCGAACGCGTCGGCGAGCGCCATGTGCAGGTCGGCGGTGACCTCGCCCAGGCGCAGGGCCTCGGGGCCGAAGTCGCCACCGGCCTCCTCGGGCGGCAGGCGGCTGCCCAGCAGGTCGCGCAGCGACGTGTGCGCCAGCTGCCAGGCGTCGGTGGAGCCCAGCAGGTAGTCGCGGACCACGGCGAGGTCCATGCCGTCGCGGCGCAGCTCGGCCCGCTGCGGCACCACGTGCGGGAACCCGCGGTTGCCGAGCACCCGGTTCACCTCGACGTCGGGGTTCGGCTCGCGGTGCAGCCGCCGGAACAGCTTGAGGATCAGCCGCTCGTCGTACACCACCGACGAGTTCGACTGCTCCACCACCAGCGGCCGGGCGACGTCGGCCGGCTCGCCCGGAGCGACCACGCCCAGCACGTCGAGGGCGAGCGTCGGGTCGACCAGGGCGTCGTAGAAGATCACGCCGTCGACCATCCCGATGGTGACGCGCTCCTTGCCCCGCAGGAAGTCGGGCTGGGCGTCGACGGGACGACCGCCGAGCACCATCTGGTAGGTCGCCACCTCGCCGCCGGTCGACAGCACGTCGACCATCACCCACACGAGCAGGGGTTCCTTGCGGTGGACCTCGACCGAGGTCACGGTGACGCTCTCGGGCGTCCCCTCGTTGGCGAACCACCGCTGCCGCGGCAGGAAGTCGCCGAGCAGTGGCGCCAGGTTCGCGGCTAGGTCCTCAACCAACGGCACCAACACTGCCTAGCACGCGTCGCGGCAGTCGCCTCATCTGCCTCATCCGCCTGCGTTTTCCTCGTCGCTCTGGTCGATCAGCTCGAACCAGTAGAAGCCGTAGGGGGCCAGGGTGACGAAGTAGGGCAGCTTGCCGATGCGGGGGAACCGCACCCGGCCGGTCAGCTCGATCGGCACCTTGCCCGCCAGCTGCTCCAGCATCAGCTCGCACGGTTGCGGGAACCGCGACAGGTTGTTCACGCACAGCACCATGTCTTCACCGTCGGGGTCGTCCTCAACCGGGTCTCTCCGTAGGTACGCCAGCACGGAGGGGTTCTCGGCGTGGAGGACCTCCAACTTGCCGGTGGCCAGCACCGGGTGCTGCCTGCGCACCGACAGCATCCGCTGCAGCCAGTGCAGGAAGCTCGACGGGTCACGACGCTGCGCCTCCACGTTGACGGCCTGGTAGCCGAAGACCGGGTCCATCAGCGGTGGCAGGTAGAGCTGGGCGAAGTCGGCCGACGAGAAGCCGCCGTTGCGGTCCGGGCTCCACTGCATCGGTGTGCGCACGCCGTCGCGGTCGCCGAGGTAGACGTTGTCGCCCATGCCCAGCTCGTCGCCGTAGTACATGATCGGGCTGCCGGGCATGGAGAACAGCAGGGCGTGGAACAGCTCGGCCTTGTGCTCGTCGTTGTCGAGCAACGGGAACAGGCGACGCCGGATGCCCAGGTTGAGCTTCATCCGGGGGTCGGTGGCGTACTCGGTGTACATGTAGTCCCGGTCCTCGTCGTCGACCATCTCGAGCGTGAGCTCGTCGTGGTTGCGGAGGAAGATGCCCCACTGGCCCCCGTCGGGGGGGTCGGGCGTCTGCGCCAGGATCTCGGTGATGGGGTGCCGCTGCTCCTTGCGCACCGCCATGAACATGCGCGGCATCAGGGGGAAGTGGAAGCACATGTGGCACTCGTCGCCGGTGCCGAAGTAGTCGACCACGTCGCTGGGCCACTGGTTGGCCTCCGCCAGCAGCACCCGGCCGGGGAACTCGGCGTCGACGGTCTTGCGGACCTTCCTGAGGTACTCGTGGGTCTCGGCCAGGTTCTCGCCGTTGGTGCCGTCGCGCTCGAACAGGTAGGGCACGGCGTCGAGCCGGAACCCGTCGAGGCCGATCTCCAGCCAGAACCGCACGACGTCGAGCATGGCGTCGGCCACGGCGGGGTTGTCGTAGTTGAGGTCGGGCTGGTGGTGGAAGAAGCGGTGCCAGTAGTACTGCTCGCGCTGGGCGTCGTAGGTCCAGTTGGAGGGCTCCGAGTCGAGGAAGATCACCCGGGCCTCCGACCACCGGTCAGGGTCGTCGCCCCACACGTACCAGTCGGCCTTCGGGTTGGTGCGGTCCTGGCGCGACTCGACGAACCACGGGTGCTGGTCGGACGTGTGGTTCATCACCATGTCGGCGATGACCCGGATGCCCCGGCGGTGCGCCTCCTGCAGGAACTTGCCGACGTCCTCGATCGACCCGGACTCCGGCAGCACCGTGAGGAAGTCGCTGATGTCGTAGCCCCCGTCCTTCAACGGCGACTGGTAGAAGGGCAGCAGCCACAAGCAGTCGACACCCAGCCATTCCAGGTAGTCGAGGCGCTGCGTCAGGCCGGCGAAGTCACCGAAGCCATCACCATCCGAGTCGTAGAAGCCGCGTACGGCGACCTCGTAGAACACGGCTCTCTGGTACCAACGGGCGTCGTCCGGATCGATGGGGGTTGGCATCACCCACAATGTGGCACACGCGTGAACCTGTGGCGCATGTCACTTGTTCCGAGGGGACGACAGAGCGAGGACATGGGCAACCTGTCCAACGTCGGGGTCGAGTAGGACGTAAGGCCGCGCGCCGTCCCACGTATACACGTCGCCGGTCAGCTCGTCGTGCGCCTGGTAGGGACCGCTGCCGGGGATGCCCATGGCCCCGAGGTCGAGGCTCAGCGTGGTGCCGTGCGCCTCGTGGGGGTCGAGGTTGACCACCACCAGCACCAGGTCGCCCTCGTCGCGGTGGCCCTTCGACCAGACGAGGAAGCGGTCGTCGTCGCTCTGGTGGAAGCGGATGTTCTTCAGCCGGTGGAAGGCCGGGTGGCGACGGCGGATGTCGTTGACCCGGGTGATGAACGGCGCCAGCGAGTCGGCCCGGTCCCAGTCGCGGTCCTTGAGCTCGTACTTCTCCGAGTAGAGGTACTCCTCGTTCTCGTCGCTCATCGGCTCGTTCTCGTACAGCTCGTAGCCGCTGTAGACCCCGTAGTTCGGCACCAGCGTCGCCGCCAGGAGGAACCGCAGCTTGAACGCCGCCGGCGGGCCGTTGCGCAGCGGGCCGCCGAGGATGTCGGGCGTGTTGGGCCAGAAGTTCGGCCGCAGGTAGCTCGACGTCGGCCCGTAGGCCAGCTCCTCGACGTACTCCCGCAGCTCCCAGGCCGAGTTGCGCCAGGTGAAGTAGGTGTAGCTCTGGGTGAACCCGACCTCGGCCAGCTTCGCCATCACCCGGGGCTTGGTGAACGCCTCCGACAGGAAGATGACGTCGGGGTGCTTGCGGTGGATCTCCTCGATCACCCAGGCCCAGAAGGCGATCGGCTTGGTGTGCGGGTTGTCGACCCGGAAGATGCGGATGCCGACGGCGATCCAGTGCCGCAGCACGTCGCGGCACGCCTTCCACAGCGCCACCCGGTCGGCCTCGGCCTCGGGCCAGAAGTTGATGTTGACGATGTCCTGGTACTTCTTGGGCGGGTTCTCGGCGTACTTGATGGTGCCGTCGGGCCGCCGCTTGAACCACTCGGGATGGTCGTGCACCCAGGGGTGGTCGGGCGAGCACTGCAGGGCGTAGTCGAGGGCGATCTCGAGGCCGCGGTCGCTGGCCTCGGTGCAGAAGCGGCGGAAGTCCTCGATGGTGCCCAGGTCAGGGTCGACGGCGGTGTGGCCGCCCTCGGGCGAGCCGATCGCCCAGGGGCTGCCGGGGTCGTCCGGCTTCGCCTTCAGGGTGTTGTTGGCCCCCTTGCGGGCGGTGGTGCCGATCGGGTGGATGGGCGGCAGGTACACCACGTCGAAGCCCATCTCGGCGGCGGCGGCGAGCCGCTTGGTGGCGCCGACGAAGCCGCCCTCGGAGCGGGGGAACAGCTCGTACCAGGCGCTGAAGCCGGCCCGGGGGCGGTCGACCCACAGCGGCAGGACGGCCGGAGTGAGGTCGGCGTCGGGCAGCGGCGCCACCAGGGCGGCGACCTGGTCGTCGAGCCCGGCGTTGAGGCGCACGTGGAGGCTGCACTCGGTGCGGCGGAGGCCGGCGGCGGCGGCGAGCACCCGCTGGCGCTGCTTGGTGGCCTTGAGCTGGGCGGCTCGGTCCTCCAGGAGAGCCGCCCCCTCTTCCAGCTCGACGGTCACGTCGTCGCCGACCCCGGCCTTCACCTCGATGTCGTGGCGCCAGGTGGCGAACCGGTCGCGCCAGGCCTCCACCACCAGCTCGTGGGCGCCGGCGAGGTCGGGCTGGATGGTGGCCTCCCAGTGGTCCTCGTAGACCTCCCGCATGGGGGCGGTGCGCCAGCTGCGGCCCTTCCCGAGGCGCCAGCGGAGCCGGGCCTTGAGGATGTCGTGCCCGTCGGCGTACACGTCGGCGGCGACGGTCACCTGCTCCCCCACCACCGCCTTGGCCGGGAACTGACCCGAGGGCGTGGTCGGCGTCAGGTTCTCGATGGTGATCCGGGCCAGCTCCGTTCGAGGCACCCCGTCAGGGTACGCACGCCGCTTCAGCCCCAGCGGACGTCGGCGGCCTTGGTACCGCCGACCAGGGCGCCGAGGCTCCGGTCGACCACCGAGCCCTGGCTCGCCCAGCGCCGCGACCCGGCCACGACCACCACGGACACGCCGGCGTGGGCCGACGCCCGCACCGCCGTCGGCCCGAACGCCGCCCACACGGGGTGCGCCGGGATCACCACCAGGTCGCCGGGCTGCGCCTGCTCGATCACCCAGGTCAACCGGTCCTCGTCCACCGTGAGCTGCGTGACGTCGCCGTCGGCGAGCCGGGCGGCGACGTCGACGGCGAGGGCCAGGTCGGCAGCGCTGTCCTCGACCACGTCGACCCGGTCGAGGGCGAGGACCACCCGCTCGTGCGGCGTGTCGCTCAGGGCCGCCAGGAGGACGGGGACGGGCGAGGCGGCCAGGAGGGTGTCGTCGCGCTCGCCCCGCAGCGCCGGCTGGGCCCGGTTCGACGCCGACCAGTCCATCAGCACCACCGTGCCGCCCTCCTCGATGGTGGTGTAGACGACGGCGGAGACGGGGTTGTCGGAGATGCGGAGCTTGGCCTCGGCGTCGAGCCCGGCCTTGGCCAGCACGCCCTCGGCCAGCGCCAGCAGTGCCCGGTCGGCCTCGACGCCCTCGCCCCGCACGCACACCCGGGTGGGCACCACCACGCCGCCCTCGACCGCCACCAGGCTCCGGGCCACCCGCGCCAGGGCGGCCAGCCGGTCCTCGCGCCCCGCCACCAGCACCGCCTTGCGGCCCAGCGCGGCGTCCGACTCGGAGACCGTCGGCTCCACCCGCTCGATGGCCCGGCTGGTGGTCACCGCCGCGAGCAGCAGCGTCACCAGGATCACCACCAGCACGGCGTTGACCACCTGCTCGTCGAACAGGCCCACGTCGAAGCCGACGAACGTGGCGGCCAGCGTCGCCGCCGCCTGCGACAGGGAGAGGCCGAACATCACCTCCGACTCGCCGCGGGTGAAGCCCAGCAGCGGTCCGGACGACCAGGCGGCGATGGACTTGCCGCCGATCACCGCGGCGCAGAACACGGCGGCGAGGCCGAGCGTCGACGGGTCGACCACCACCGACGGCTCGATCAGCACGCCCACCGACACCAGGAACACCGGAACGAGCAGGGCCGAGCCGAAGAACTCCACCCGCTCCATCAGGGCGCTGCCCGCCGGCACCAGGCGGTTCAGCCCCAGGCCCGCGAAGAAGGCGCCGACGATGCCCTCGATGCCCACCACCTCGGCCAGCACCGCGGTCGACAGCATGGCCGCCAGCAGGAAGGCGAACCGCTCGGTGCGGCTGTGGGCCACGTGGGTGAACGCCCAGCGGGTGACCGTCGGGACCACCATGCCGGCGTAGGCCCCCAGCAGCACCAGCCCGAGGAGGAGGCTGCCGATCAGGACCACCAGGCTCGAGTCGCCCTTCACGGAGCCGGCGACCCCGGCCAGCACGATCAGCGACAGGGTGTCGGTGATCACCGTGGCGCCGACGGTGGTGGCGACCGCCCGGTTCCCCGACAGGCCCGCCTCCCGCACCATCGGGTAGGTGACCAGCGTGTGCGACGCCCACAGGGAGCCCAGCAGCAGCGACGCCGCGAACGAGTAGTCGAGCAGCCGGCCGGCGGTGAACCCGAGCACCATCGGGGCGGCGAACGTGGTGAGGCCGAAGGTGGCGGCGGCCCGCCGGTAGCGGCTGAACAGTGCCAGGTCGAGCTCGGCGCCGGCCGTGAACATCAGGTACAGCAGGCCGAGCTGCCCGAGGGCCGACAGGGTGGTGTCGGTCGCCGTCACGATCCCCAGCCCCGACGGGCCGATGGCGAGGCCGCCGGCGAGCAGCCCGACGATCGCCGGCAGCTTCACCCGGGTCGCCAGCGCCGGCCCGACCACCAGCGCCGCCCCGATGCCGAAGAACAGCCACGCCGGCCCGTGGGGCGCGGTGAACGTGGCGATCACGGTCACGGCGTCACCCGGATGGTGGGGAGGTCGGAGAGGTCGGTGTCGTAGCGGTCGAACAGGTCGTCGCGGAGGTCGTCGAGGGTGCCGTCGGCCTCCAGGGCCCGGAGCGCCGCGTCGACGTCGGACAGGAGGTCGGAGCCGTCGGGCAACAGAGCGCCGAAGTGCTGCGGGGCGGTGACCTGGGCGGCGACGGCGAGGGCCGGCTGCTCGTCCACCTCGGCCAGGGCCCGCAGGAAGTCGACCGCGGCGACGTCGACCGCGCCCCGGGCCACCGCCGTCAGCGCCGCCGCCACCGTCGGGTACACGACGGCATCGGTGTCGGGCTCGATCAGGTCGTCGACCACGTCGACCTGCGTGGTCGCCTCGGCCACGCCCCAGCGCTGCTCGCGGGCGTCGGCCAGGTCGGGCAGCGGGTCGGCGCCGGCCCGGCCGACCACCCCGACCGGCGTCGTGAGGTAGGGCCGCGAGAAGTCGACCACCTTCGCCCGCTCCCGGGTGATCGACACCTGGGCCAGCGCCAGGTCGAAGCCCGCAGCGTCGCCCTCCACGAGCTCGTCGAACGGCCGGGACACCACCGCCACCCGGTCGAGCCCCAGCTGGTCGGCCAGCTCCCTGGCCAACTCGGCCTCGAAGCCACCGTCGACGTGCCGGACGTCGCGCCCCTCCCAGAACCCGGGGGCGGGGAAGGCGGTGGCGACCGTCAACACGTCGGGCGTCACCGTCTCGATCCCCTGGTCCTCGTCACGGATCGCCCACACCACCAGCCCGACCGCCCCCAGCAGGAGCGCAACCGCGGCGAGCAGACGGAGCATCGATCGCATCATGACACTCCGTGGTGACGACACTGCGTAACGCGGTCGAGGGGCCGCAGCCTTGCGGAAGACTGTCGGGCTGACACGGAGGCCTCTGCGCAGTCGCTACGGTGCGCGGACGATGAAGGCCTTGCGCAGCTTCACAGTCCGCCCGTCGCTCCCGGCCGAGCTGTCGGCCCTGGAGGACCTCGCCATCAACCTCCGCTGGGCCTGGGACGACCAGACCCGTGACCTGTTCCGCTGGGTCGACCCCGACCTGTGGGACGCCAGCATCCACGACCCCGTCCGCCTCCTGGGCCTGGTCAGCCACGACCGGCTCGCCACCCTGGCGGCCGACACCGGCTTCCGACGCTTCCTCGGCGAGGTGTGGGACGAGCTCGACCGCTACCAGGAGGGCGACCGCTGGTTCCAGGCGCGCCAGGAGAGCCCGCTGAACCTGGTCGCCTACTTCTCCCCCGAGTTCGGCATCGCCGAGGCCCTGCCCCAGTACTCGGGCGGCCTGGGCGTCCTCGCCGGCGACCACCTCAAGTCGTGCAGCGACCTGGGCGTCCCGCTGGTGGGCGTGGGCCTGCTGTACCGGCACGGCTACTTCCGCCAGAGCCTCAACCTCGACGGCTGGCAGGAGGAGCGCTACCCGCTGCTCGACCCGCACGTGATGGCGCTCACGCCCGTCGACGGCGTGCGGATCAGCGTCGACCTGGCCGGCGCCCCGCTGGTCGCCCAGGTGTGGCGGGCCGACGTGGGCCGGGTGCCGCTGTACTTCCTCGACGCCGACGTGGAGGAGAACGACGAGAGCATGCGGTCGGTCACCGACCGCCTCTACGGTGGCGACTCCGAGCACCGCCTGCGCCAGGAGATCCTCCTCGGCATGGGCGGCGTGAAGGCGCTGCTCGCCGCGGGCGTCGACGCCCAGGTGTTCCACACCAACGAGGGCCACGCCGGCTTCCTGGGCCTGGAGCGCATCCGCAACCTGGTCACCGAGCAGGGCCTGTCGTACCCCGAGGCCATCGAGGCCGTGCGGTCCGGCTGCATCTTCACCACCCACACCCCGGTGCCGGCCGGCATCGACCGCTTCCCCCGGGAGCTGATGGAGAAGTACTTCAGCGGCTGGTGCCACGACGTCGGCATCTCCTTCGACGACCTGATGGCCCTGGGCCACCGCCCGTCGGACGCCGGCGAGGAGCGCTTCAACATGGCGGTGATGGGCCTGGGCCTGGCCGGCCGGTCGAACGCCGTGGCCAAGCTGCACGGCGAGGTCAGCCGGGAGATGTTCGGCGACCTGTGGCCCGACTTCCCGGCCGAGGAGGTGCCGATCACGTCGGTCACCAACGGGGTCCACGCCGACACGTGGACGTCGCCGGAGATCGCCGACTGCCTGCGCCGCTACGTGCGGCCCGAGTGGTCCGAGGCCGACGCCGAGGCCTGGGCCCGCATCGTCGAGGCCCCCGACGACGACCTGTGGCGGGCCCGGGAGCAGGGCCGCGAGCGCCTGGTGTCCTTCGTCAGGCGCCGCCTGCGTGACAGCGCCCTGGCCCGGGGTGCGTCGGTGTCGAGCGTGTCGTGGGTCGACGACGCCCTCGACCCGCGGATCCTCACGATCGGCTTCGCCCGCCGCTTCGCCACCTACAAGCGGGCCAACCTGCTGCTGTCGCAGCCCGAGCGCCTGCGGGCGCTCCTCCTCGACTCGGACCGGCCGGTGCAGTTCCTGTTCGCCGGCAAGGCCCACCCCGCCGACGAGGCCGGCAAGGAGATGATCCGCCAGATCGTCGCCGCCTGCGCCGAGCTGGAGATACGCCACCGCTTCGTGTTCGTCGACGACTACGACATCGCCGTCGCCCGGGCCTTCTACCACGGTGCCGACGTGTGGCTGAACAACCCGCGGCGCCCCCAGGAGGCGTGTGGGACCTCCGGCATGAAGGCGGCGCTCAACGGCGGCCTGAACCTGTCGATCCTCGACGGCTGGTGGGACGAGATGTTCGACGGCGAGAACGGCTGGGCCATCTCGTCGGCGGAGATGGTCGACGACCTGGAGCGGCGCGACGAGATCGAGGCCAGCTCGCTGTTCGACATCCTGGAGCACCAGGTGGTGCCGCTGTTCTACGACCGCAACGGCGACGACATCGCGCCGCGGCGCTGGATCGGCAAGGTGAAGCACTCGCTCGCCACCCTCGGGCCCCAGGTGAGCGCGGCGCGGATGGTGCGCGACTACGTCGAGGAGCTCTACGAGCCGACGGCCGCCCGCGCCACGAAGCTGCTCGGCGACGGGGCGGGTGGAGCGAAGGCGCTGGCGGCGTGGAAGCAGCGGGTGTCGGCCGCCTGGCACCAGGTGCACATCGAGTGGATCGAGGCCGACGACACGGTCGCCGAGCTGGGCGCGTCGCGCACGGTCGAGGCGTCGGTGGCGCTGGGCGAGCTGTCAGCCGACGACGTCGACGTGCAGCTGCTGCACGGGCCCGTGGGCCAGGACGACGAGCTGGCCTACGCCGCGGCGGTGTCGATGGAGCACGTCGGCGCCGTCGACGACCACCACGCCCGCTACCGCGGCACGTTCGCCGCCGCCCGCGCCGGCCGCTACGGCTTCACGGTCCGGGTGGTCCCCCACCACCCCGACCTCGTCGGCCCGTCGGAGCTCGGCGTGGCCTCCTGGGCCTGACTCTCAACGAAATGTGCACTGGGATGCACGGATTCCGTGCGTTTCGGTGCACATTTCGGCGGTTCCCGGCCTAACGGCCGACGAACTTCGCCTCGCCGGGGCCGTGCTCGAGGAACGACCGCACGCCGATCCCGGCATCCTCGGTGCCGGCGATCTCGGCGAACAGGTCCTGCTCCAGGGCGAGCCCCTTGGCGAGCGTGACCTCGAGGCCCTCGTCGATCGCCAGCTTGGCCATGCTGTGGGCGGCCAGCGGCCCCTGCGCCAGCTCGGCGGCCAGCGCCAACGCCGCCGAGTTGACCTCGTCGTGCGGCACCACCCGGTCGACCAGACCGATGCGCAGCGCCTCCTCCGCCGAGACGGCACGCCCCGTCAGGATCAGATCCTTGGCCCGGGAGACCCCGACCAGCCGGGGCAGCCGCTGCGTGCCGCCACCGCCGGGGATGATCCCCAGGAGGATCTCGGGCTGACCGAGCTTGGCCCGGTCGGAGGCGATCCGCAGGTCGCAGGCCATGGCCAGCTCGCAGCCACCGCCGAGGGCCGCCCCCGTGATCGCCGCGATCACCGCCCGGGGGATGGCGCTCACGGCGTCGAGGGCCTGGCTGAACGCCCGGCCGACGCGGCGGGCCTCCTCCCGGCCACCGAACTCCTTGATGTCGGCGCCGGCGGCGAAGATCCGGTCGCCGCCGGTGAGCACCACGGCGCCCGGCGGGTCGTCGTGCAGCGCCGTCGCCGCACCCTCCAGCTCCGCCAGGAGCGCCGTCGACAGGGCGTTGACCTTCCCGTTGTCGAGTCGCAGCACGGCGACACCGTCGTCACGACGTTCGAGGTGGACCAGGGCGCTCTCGTCAGAGGTCATCGTCAGAGAAAGTATCGGCTCGGCGAAGCCCGAGACCGCTTGGGGCGGCGGCGGGGTGGTTGGCATGGGGTATCCGGCGGCCGGGCAGGCGCAATAGTCCACGGACTACGGTTCCCTTCCATGCTGGGGGTGGACAGACCGCCGGCCTCGCGTGTTTTGCTCGCGCTGGGCCTCGTAACTGCGTGCACGCTGGGGTTCCAGGTCATCTTCACGCGCCTGATCTCCTCGGTGATGGCGTACCACTTCAGCTTCCTGGCGGTATCGCTGGCGCTGCTGGGCACGGGGGCGGGCGCCCTGCTGATCTACGTGCGCCCGCAGTGGTTCGACGGCCGGCCGCTGGAGGTCAACCTGGCCCGCTGGGCCGCGGCCTACGGCGTGCTACTGGTGGCCAGCCCCTTCGGCCTGGTGCAGCTCGACTACTCGATCGACCGGGGCATCACGCTCCACTTCGCCCTGAGCCTCACGGCCGTCTGCATCCTGGCGGCGGCGCCGTCGCTGGCCGCCGGTGCCGTGGTCGCCCTGGCGATCCGCGGCTACGCCCCCTGGGTCGGCCGGGTCTACGCCTGGGACCTGGTCGGCGCCGGCATCGGAGCGCTCGCCGTCGTCCCGCTGCTGCGCTTCCCGGCGCCCGAGCTCCTCGTGGGCCTGGGCGTGCTGGCGTTGTTCGCCGCGGTGCTGTTCGCCTGGTCCGACGCCGGCGTCCGTCGCGTGGGCGCGATCCTGACCGGGGGCGCCGTGGCGCTGCTGGCGGTCGCCTCGCTCTCGTCGCTGCTGTACCTGCCCTCCGGCTACGAGATCCACGACGGCCAGGTCGCCGACACCTGGCACCCCCTCAGCCGGGTGCAGGGCTTCACCGCGGGCGGCGGCCAGGGCCTCCTGTTCTACGACCGGGTGTACGCCCCGGTGCCCGCCGTCGCCGACGGCGACGACCTGCCGACCTGGGAGCAGCTCAGCCTCGGCCCGGCGTCGATCGGCTACGAGATGACCGGCCCCGGCCACGCCCTGGTGATCGGCGGGGGCGGCGGCCGCGACATCTACAACGCCCTCACGTCGGACCAGACCGTCGACGTGATCGAGCTGAACTCCGCCATCCGCGACGTGGTCGACGACGGCCTGGGCGAGCTGTCCGGGTCGCCGTACAGCCGCGAGGGCGTGTCGACCACCATCGGCGACGGCCGGGCGATCCTGGCGAGCCGCGACACGACCTACGACCAGATCCACATCGGGTTCACCGACACGCTGAGCGCCAACTCGGCCCAGGGCTTCGCCCTCACCGAGAACAACCTGTACACGCTGGAGGCGTTCGAGGAGTACCTCGACCACCTGGAGCCGGGCGGCGTCCTCAACGTGTCGCGCCTGGAGCGGCTGGTGGGCGACGAGGCCATCCGGGCGACGGTCCTGACGATGGCGGCCCTGGAGAACCACGGCGTGGAGGACCCGTACCGCAACGTGGTGGTGATCCGGGGCATCGACCCGGCGGCCGCGATCGCGGCGCCCTACGCCACGGTGCTGGCCCGGCTGGAGCCCTGGACCGACGCCGAGCTGGACGACATCCGCCGGCTGGCCGACGAGCGGGGCGACGGCGTGGCCTACGCCCCCGGCGGCCCCTACTACTCCGCCTGGCAGGACCTCGCCGACGCCGACGGCTGGAAGTCCTTCTGCGAGGGCTACGAGCTGGACGTCTGCCCGCCCACCGACAACAAGCCGTTCTTCTTCAACATGCGGCGCCCGGGCGACATCGTCGGCGAGAACAGCGGCTACCACTACGGCGTCGATCCCTACCAGCTGCTGATGGTCACGCTGCTGATCCTGGCCGTGCTGTCGGTGGTGGGGTTCATGCTGCCGCTGTGGCTGGCCCGGGGCACCGAGCGGCCCCGCCTGCCCAGCCTCTTCTACTTCGCGGCGATCGGCATGGGCTTCATGCTGCTGGAGACCGTGCTCATCCAGCGGTTCGTGCTGTTCCTCGGCTTCCCGACCTACGCCCTGTCGGTGGTGCTGTTCGCCCTGCTGATCTTCACCGGCATCGGCTCGGCCATCTCCGGCCGGCTGGCCCACACCCGGCGGTCGCTGACCGCGGTGCTGGGCGGGGCGGTGGCGTTGATCGTGGTGAGCGCCTTCGCCCTGCAGCCGCTGGTGCGCGTGCTGATCGACCAGCCGTTCTCGGTGCGGGTGCTGCTGACGATCGTGCTGCTGGCGCCGACCGGGCTGATCCTGGGCATGCCGATGCCGATCGGGCTCACCCGGTTCTCGGCGCTGTACCCGTCGTCGATCCCCTACGCCTGGGGCGTCAACGGCATCGCCTCGGTGCTGGCGTCGGTGCTGGGCGTCACGATCGCCCTCAACTTCGGCTACGTGGTCGCCTCGCTGGTGGCCGCCGCCTGCTACGTGTTCGCCCTGGTCCACTCCGCCACCGGCCGCTGGTCGGAGTCGGTGGAGGCTGAGCCGCCCGGCGACACCGACGAGCCCGACGAGCCCGACGCCGTCCCGGAGCTGGCCACTACGAGCTGAGCAGGTCGTCGGCCGCGGTCCAGGGGTCGATCTTGCCGGCGGCGACGTCGGCGGCCAGCGCCGCGGCCCGGGGGCCCGACGTGGTGGCGTGCGCCTGCTCCATGAGGCGCACGGCCACGAGGCGGGTGATCTCCTCGGACGCCCGGCGTCGGCGGCGCTCGTCCAGCTCGCCCGACGTCCGCAGGTGGTCGAGGCGAGCGCCGACCGCGGTCCACACGTCGGCCACGCCCTCGCCGGTCGTCCCGACCGACAGCCGCACCGGCGGCCGCGCCGCCTCGTCGTGCGACGTGACCGACAGGTCGAGGATCCGCTCCAGGTCGCCACGGGTCTCCGAGGCGCCCGGACGATCGGCCTTGTTGACCACGAACACGTCGGCGATCTCCATCAGTCCGGCCTTGGCGGCCTGCACCGCATCGCCCCAGCCCGGGTTCACCACCACGACCGTGCAGTCGGCCTGACCGGCGACCTCGACCTCCACCTGCCCGACACCCACGGTCTCCACCAGCACCCAGTCGAAGCCCACCGCGCCCAGCACCCGCACCGCCTCGGGAGCGGCGACGGCCAGGCCGCCCAGGTGGCCGCGGGTGGCCATCGAGCGGACGAACACGTCGTCGTCGAGGGCGTGGTCGCCCATGCGCACCCGGTCGCCCAGGATGGCGCCGCCGGTGAACGGCGACGACGGGTCGACCGCCAGCACCGCCACCCGCTGGCCCTGCGCCCGGATGACGTCGAGCAGGGCGTTGGTCAGCGTCGACTTCCCCGCCCCCGGAGCGCCGGTGATGCCCACGGTGGCGGCGTCGCCCGGCGACCGCACCACCAGCCGGCCGATCTCACGGGCGGGCTCGCCACCCCGCTCGACCAGCGACAGCACCCGCGCCAGCGACGCCCGGTCGCCGTCCCGCGCCGCCTCCAGGAGCTCCGACGGCGAACGGCGGCTGGCGACGGCCACTACCCCAGCGAGACGGCTGTCTCGACGCCCGCGCTCGCGTCGACCACCTCGGTCACGCCCGGAACCCGGTCCTTGAGGATCCGCTCGATGCCGGCCTTGAGGGTGACGGTCGACGCCGGGCACGACACACAGGCCCCCACCAGCTCGACGCTCACGACGCCGGTGTCGACGTCGACGCCCCGCAGGTGGATGTCACCGTTGTCGGCCTGGATGGCCGGACGGATGACCTCGATGACCTGCTCGACCTTCTCGATCTCGACCTTCACTGTCTCGACCACGTGACTCCTCGCTCGTGGCACATCAGGGCATGCTCGCGGACCAGCCGCTCTCAGGGCAACAACAGCCACCGACGTAACCTTCCCACCCATGATGCTGCTGGCACACCAGGGCGGTTGGGACGAGGCGCTGTTCGTGCTCGTGCCGGTGGCCGCGTTCGCAGCGCTCCTCGCCTTCGCCAACCGGCGCTGAGGCCGCGGCGGCGATGGCGGGGTTCACACGCACGAGATCACTCGACGCCGACGAGCTGGCCGTCCTGCTCACACCCCGGAACGACATCGTCCTCGAACACCTCGAGTCGACCAACGGCGAGCACGAGGACGAGCGGCAGTTCGTCCAGGTCGAGGGCCCCTTCGAGCACTACGAGCGCCGGGTCGTCCCCCTCGCCGACGGGACCGTGCGCGAGTCCGTCGACTTCCTCCTCCCGCCCGGCACCTGGCGACTCCTGCTCAACGCCGCGGTGCGCTCCACCCTGCGGCGCCCACCCCGGGCCGGCGGCCGGATGCCCTGGTGGGCGCCGTCGCAGCGCCCCGACCCGCGGGCCGCCCAGGTGCTGGGCCTCTGCGCCGCCCTGGCGATGGTGACCGGCTACGTCGGCACCCTGCTCAGCCAGACGATGACCTTCGCCGCCGACGAGTTCGGCATCAGCGACGCCACCCAGAGCAACGTGCTGGCCACCGCCCGGGTGGGCGGCATCCTGTCGATCGCCCTCACGGCGCTCGCCGACCGGCGGGGCCGCCGCAAGCTCCTGCGCCTCACGCTGCTGATCTGCATCGGGTCCGACGCGCTCGCCGCGGTGACCCCGAACCTGTTGGGCCTCACGCTGAGCCAGGTCGTCAACCGGGGGGCGTGGGCGGCGGCGGCCATCCTGCTGGGCATCGTGGTCGCCGAGGAGATGCCGGCCGGCGCCCGGGCCTACGCCATCAGCCTGCTGTCTATGACGGGGGCCCTGGGTGCCGGCATGGCCCTGTGGGTCCTCCCCGTCGCCGACACCGGCCTGCGGGCCTGGCGGATCCTCTACGCGGTGCCGCTGCTGATGCTGCCGCTGGTGGTGCGGTGCTGCCGGCGGCTGCCCGAGAGCCGCCGCTTCGAGCGGGCCCACGCGGCGCTGTCGATGCGGGGGCACTACCGCCGGCTCGCCCTGCTGGCCGGCAGCGCGTTCCTGCTCAACATCTTCATCGGGCCGGTCACCCAGCTCCGGGCCGAGTTCCTGCGTGACGACCGGGGCTTCTCGGCCGCGGGCCTGTCGCTGTTCGCGGTGCTCACGTCGACGCCGGCGGGCCTCGGCATCATCGCCGGCGGCCGCCTGGCCGACACGGTGGGCCGGCGCGTCGTGGGCGCGGTGGCCACGGCGGCCGGGACGGCGCTGATCGCCCTCCAGTTCGACGTGACCGGCCTGTGGATGTGGGTGGCGGCGACGGTCGGGGCGATCATCTTCGCCGCGCACGTCCCGTCGGTCACCGTCTACGGCCCCGAGCTGTTCCCCACGTCGCTGCGGGGGCGGGCCAACGGGATCGTCAGCATCACCGCCATGGCCGGCAGCGTGGTCGGGCTGGTGACAGCCGGGGTGCTGGTCGACCGGTACGACTCGTTCGGCACCACGATGACGCTCCTGGCGATCGCCCCCCTGGCGATGGCGCTGCTGATCGCCCTGCGGTTCCCCGAGACGGCCCGGCGCGAGCTGGAGGACCTGAACCCGGACGACAAAAGTCCTGCGATCGCAACAGCTTCGCCACAGGAGAAGACGAGTCCCGTGCGGGATTCTGGCTAAGGTCGCGCCGCCATGTTCTCCTGGGGGGTCAGGCGTCCCTTCCCTGCTGCGTTCCTCGTGGCGCTCGTCGTGGTGATCGGCGGCGGCGCTGTTGCTGCCTGCTCGGACGACGAGTCGCCCGGGACGGGGCCGACCATCGCCCCCGATTCGGCCGAGACGACCAGCACCACGACGGGCGCCGACGGCGCACCACCACCCCGCACGTCGTACGTGGCCCAGGTGCGCGGCGACGTGAAGGTCTGGCAGCACGCGAACAGCTCGGAGTCGACCACCCTGTCGTCGACCGACGAGGGCAGCGAGCTGCTCACCTTCCTGGTGATCGACCGCCGGGACGACGGCTGGCTGGAGGTCCTGCTGCCGACCGCTCCCGCGGGCAGCACCGGCTTCGTCCACACGGAGGACGTGTTCCTCAGCCGGCACCGCTTCCGGATCGAGGTGTCCCTCTCGAAGCACGAGATGACCGTCTACGCCGGCCCGCTGGAAGCGCTGAGGGCGCCGGTGGCGCTCGGCCCCGACGCCCCGCCGGCCGGCACGGCGACGTTCATCAAGGAGCTGCGGGCGCCCGAGTTCATGAACCTCTACGGGAGCCCCGTCTACGGGCTGGCGGGTGCGGCCAACAAGGCCGAGGACTTCAAGGCCGGCAAGGGCGTGGTCGCGATCCACCCGGTCGACGTGACGACCCTGGGCAAGCCGGCGCTGGCCGGTTCGATCGGCATCGACCCGGCCATCCTGGCCCGCCTGACCTCCGGCATGACCCTGCCCCTGGGCACCCCGGTCGACATCGTCGACTGACCGCTAGCCCAGGTCGGCGAGCCAGCTCTTGACGGTCTCGGCGATGAGCTGGTCGGAGTTCTTGAGCTCGTGGCCCACCTTGTCGACCCACACGTGGGTGACCGGGCCGGGGATGACCTCGGTGTGGGCCTCCAGCTCGTCGGGCGAGCCGAACGGGTCGCGGGTGCCCGAGATGAACAGGCACGGCACCTCGATGCGGGGCAGGTGCTCGATGCGCAGCTTCTCCGGCCTGCCCGGCGGGTGCAGCGGATAGGCGATCAGCACCAGGCCCGCCGCCGGCAGTCCGTCGGCCACCACGATCGAGCAGATGCGCCCGCCCATCGACCGACCGCCGAGGACGACGCTCGCCGGGTCGACCCCGGTCCGCTCGACCAGTGCCGCCGCCTCCTCCTCCACCGCGGCGACCAGCTTCGGCGGCCGGTCCGGCGCTCGCCGGCCCTCCCGCCGGTAGTAGAAGTCGGCCCGGGCCACCGGCAGCGGCGCCAACGTCTCCTCCAGGAGCACCAACGACTTCTGGTTCCGGTCGCTCCCCGCCCCGGGGAACAGCAGCACGGCCTGCGGCGACGTCATCGGCCGCTCATCGGCTCTGGAGGAGGACCCGGCGGGCCTCGGTCAGCTCGGCGATGCGGGCCGCGGCGCCCACCGTCTCGCCGCCGTGGTCGGGATGGGCCCGGCGCACCAGGTCGCGGAAGCGGCGCTGGACCGTGCGGCGACTGCACCGAGCCTCGAGCTCCAGCACCCGGAGCGCCCAGCCGACGGGGTCCTGGTGGGCCTGCACCGACCACGCCTGGTCGTGCGTCAGCCCCGACAGGTAGGTGACCAGGCTGTGGTCCATGGCGCCGGCCCACCGCATCGCCTTGCGGATCACGGCCATCACCGGGCTCCGGGGGCCGTGGGGCAGCAGCGAGGCGGCGTACACGGCGGCGAGGATGTGCTGGGCCGCCGAGCCCCTCTCGTCCTCCAGCTCGAACGACAGCCGCTCGCCCTCGCCGACGAGCCGGTGGACGCTGCGCTGCAGGCCCACCCGGTCGGACTGCAGGCGGTGGCGCAGCCGGGGCTGCGGCACCCGCTGGCCCCGCTCGAGCTGCACGGTGAGGGTGTGCAGGTCGTCGAACAGGTCCGGGTCGAGGTCGCCCACCTTGGCGGCGACGACCCCTCCCAGCAGCAGCCCACCGAAGCCGGGAGCCGAGTCGACCGGGAGGTCGAGGTGCCCCAGCGCCACCCGCCGGGTGGGTGCGATCGGCCGAGAATGGAACAGCTCCAGCTCGGCCAGGATCATCGCCGTCAGGCTAACGCCGGGTCAGACGTAGGGCCTGATCGCGTTGCGGAGGTCCCGCGCCGCCTCGATCGACTCGTCGATCGCGATGTTCTCGGCCTCGAGCAGGACGGCGAGGACGTCGACCTTCTCGTGGAGGTGCTTCCACTCCTCGTCGGACAGGCCGTACGGCACCGAGGCGTCGTCGGCCGTGTCGGCCAGCGTGAGCAGCGACGCCACGGCCTCGTGCTCCTCCGGGTCGTGCTGCAGGCGGTCGGCGGCGATGTAGAGGTCGCCCAGGAGGGTCGCTCCGGCGTCGCCGTCGTCGTCCTCCTCGTCGAGCTGGTCGGGGAAGGTGACCTGCTCGATCACCACGTCGGCGGCCACCTCGTCCTCGGCCCGGACGAACAGCTCCTCGCCGTCCCACAGGTAGTCGATGCCGCCGTCGGTCAGCTTGTCGAACAGGCTCGACAGCTGGTCGTCGTCCCACTCGGTGAGGTCGTAGGCGACCTCGTCGCCGGGTGACTCGCCGCCCTCGTCGTCGGCGTCCTCGTCGTCCTCGTCGTCGAGGTCGGGGTCGTCGGCGTCGGAGTCGTCGACATCGAGGTCGGTCTCGTCGGTCTCCTCGGTGTCGAGCCCGGTGCCCTCCACCGGGACGATGTCGCCGGCGGCCAGCTCCACCGCCTCGGCGTCGAAGTCACCCTCGGGCTCCTCGGGGCCGGTCTGCACGACGTCGTCCGGCTCCTCGGGCTCGTCGGGCAGGCCGGAGATGGAGATGCCGAGGTTGTTCTCGGCGTCTTCGTCGTACGGGTCGGAGAGTTGGCCCACGGGGGTTCATTCAAGCAGCCTCGGACCACTGGGGAGAGCATCGCGCCCGCAACTAGGGTCCGAGGGCATGACCGACAAGCAGCGCCCGGACCGGAACCTCGCCCTCGAGCTCGTCCGGGTGACGGAGGCAGCCGCGCTCGCCGCCTCACGCTGGATGGGGCGGGGCGACAAGAACGGGGCCGACGGGGCCGCCGTCGACGCGATGCGCATCGTGCTCGACAGCGTGCCGATGGACGGGATCGTCGTGATCGGCGAGGGCGAGAAGGACGAGGCCCCGATGCTGTTCAACGGCGAGCAGGTGGGTGGAGGCACCGGCCCGGCCACCGACATCGCCGTCGATCCGGTGGAGGGCACCACGCTCACCGCGCTGGGGCGCGGCAACGCCATCTCGGTGATCGCCGTGTCGGAGCGGGGCACGATGTTCAACCCCGGCCCGTGCGTCTACATGGAGAAGATCGCCGTCGGGCCCGAGGCCGTGGGTTCCGTCGACATCGCCAAGACGCCCACCGAGAACCTGCACGCGGTGGCCAAGGCCAAGGGCGAGTCGGTGCGCGACGTCACCGCCGTGATCCTCGACCGCGAGCGCCACCAGCCGCTCATCGAGGAGGTACGGGCCGCCGGGGCCCGGATCCGGTTGATCCAGGACGGCGACGTGATCGGCGCCGTGTCCACCGCCTGGCCCGACACCGGCGCCGACGTCCTCTTCGGCATCGGCGGCACCCCCGAGGGCGTCATCGCCGCGGCGGCGCTGAAGTGCATGGGCGGCGAGATCCAGGGGCGGCTGTGGCCCCGCAACGACGGCGAGCGCCGGGCCGCCCTCGACGCCGGCTACGACCTCGAGCAGGTGCTCACCACCGACGTGCTGGTGGCGGGCGACAACTGCTTCTTCGCCGTCACCGGCATCACCGACGGCGAGGTGCTCAAGGGCGTGCACTACGCCGCCGACAGCGCCACCACGCAGTCGCTGGTCATGCGCTCGAAGTCCGGCACCGTCCGCCTCGTGAGCGCCACCCACCGCCTCGCGAAGCTCGCCAACTTCTCCTCCATCGACTTCGCCTGACAGAGAACCCCTACCGCAACGCCGCCGCAGCGCAGACGCCAACTCGGCGTCCAAGTCGCCGACGGACCAGCGACCAATTCGTCAGCGACATGGCGACCAATTCACCACCACATCACGGTCCCGTGCCATCCTGACGAGGTGAAGCCGGACGCCACCACCCCGCTCGGCAGGGTCGTCCCTCGACGCGCCGAGCAGCTCGTCGCCGACGCCATGGCCGACACGCGCGTGGTGCTGGTGGCCGGGGCACGGCAGTCCGGCAAGAGCACCTTGGTCCGCCAGGTCGCCAAGGGGGACGACGCCGAGTGGCGCAACCTCGACCGGTCGGCGACGCTCCAGTCCGCCCAATCGGACCCAGCCGGGTTCGTCGCCTTCTCCGACCTCATGGTGATCGACGAGATCCAGCGGGCGCCGGAGCTACTGCTGGCGATCAAGGAGCAGGTCGACACCGACATACGGCCCGGGCGCTTCCTCCTGACCGGCTCGGCACGCGTCCTCGGCCTGCGAGCCCTCCCCGACGCTCTACCGGGCCGCATGGAGACGATCGAGCTCTGGCCCTTCTCCCAGGGTGAGATCGACGGTCGGCCGGAGAGGTTCGTCGACGCCCTGTTCTCCGACGGCGAGAAGCTCCGGCACTCGTCGTCGGTGACGCGGCACGAGTATGCGGAGCGTGTCGTGCGCGGTGGCTTCCCCGAGGCCGTGGCACGAACGAACGCCCGGCGGCGGGAGCGGTTCTTCGACGCCTACACGACGGACCTCATCGCCCGTGACGTGAGCCAGCTGTCGGAGATCGAGCGGACCCGGGAGATGCAGGCACTGCTGCGCCTGGTCGCGGCACGCTCCGGCCAACTGTTGGTGGAGCATCCTCTGGGCAGCGACATCGGGCTTTCCGCCAGCACGGTGCGTCGCTATCTGAGCCTCCTGGAGGAGGTCTTCCTCATCAAGCGGATCCCGGCGTGGTCGCGCAACGTGAGTCGTCGCTCCGTTGCGACCCCGAAGGTCGCCTTCGTCGACTCGGGCGTCGCGACGAACCTCCTCGGCGCCGACGATCGCGCCCTCGTCCGACCAGGAGGTCAGTTCGGCCCGCTCCTCGAAGGATTCGTCCTGATGGAGCTGGCGCGCCAGCTGACGTGGTCGGAGGAGCGGGCCGAGCTGTTCCACTACCGCACCAAGGACAAGGTCGAGGTCGACGCCGTGCTGGAGAACCGGCGAGGGCAGGTCGTCGGCATCGAGGTCAAGGCGTCATCCACCGTTCGCTCCGACGACTTCGCCGGCCTCCGCCACCTCGCCGACCGCATCGGGGACGATCTCGTCGTCGGCGTCGTCCTCTACACCGGGCCCGAAACCCTCTCCTTCGGCCCCCGTCTCCGGGCGATGCCGGTGAGCGCTCTTTGGGAGCTCGCCTAGACGACGAAACTTCGACAGAAACAGCGCTATAGCGACCGTTTCTGTCGAAGTTTCGGGTTAGAGGCGTTGGGCGAAGCGGGCGGCGGCGCGGCGGGTGAGGCCGCGGGGGAGCAGGTCGAGCGTGGCGGCGGCGGTGCGGTTGAGGAGGCCGGGGACGAAGAAGGGCTTGTTGGAGCGGGCCGCGTCGAGGGCCTGGCGGGCGCAGGTCTCCGCGTCCTGCCAGGCGAACGACGGGATCTTCCGGCCCCCGATGCCGGCCCGCTCCTGGAACTCGGTGCGGGTGAAGCCCGGCAGCACCATGCTCACCTGCACGCCGGAGCCCAACGTCTCCTCGTGCAGCGCCTCGCTGAAGCTGGCGACGAACGCCTTGGTGGCGCCGTAGGTGGCATTGCCCGGCGTCGCCTGCAGGCCCGCCACCGACGAGACGTTGAGGATCGTGCCGCTCCCCCGTTCCCGCATCGCACCCAAGGCGGCGTGGGCCAGCCGCACCACGGCCAGCACGTTCACCCGGATCTCCCGCTCCTCCCCGTCGATCGACAGGTCGGCGAACGGGCCGTAGGTGCCGAAGCCGGCGTTGTTCACCAGCAGATCGACGGGACGGCCGGCGTCACGCAGCCGGGCCTCGACGTCCGCCAGCTGGGTGGGGTCGGCCAGATCGGCGGTCAGGACCTCGACCTCGACGTCGACCGACGGCGCTGTCGTGGAGGCGCCGGCGATCTCCTTGGCCAGCTCCTCCAGCCGCGCCGTGTCGCGCGCCACCACCACGAGCCCGGTGCCCTCGGCGGCGAGCTGACGTGCCATCGCCCGCCCGATCCCCGACGAAGCTCCGGTCACCAACGCAGAAGACCACGTCCTGGGCATTGCGTGAGCATAAACTCCCGGCTATGGCTGCCGCGGGGAGCAGCATGTCCGCTCATGCTGGGCGAGTCGCCGTGCGGGGCGCGGACCTGATGGTCGAGATCATCGGCGCAGACGGTCCCGCTTTCGTGTGGTGCCACGGGCTGATGAGCAGCCGCGCCCATGAGGACCAGGACGGGCTGTTCGACTGGAGCGCGGTGGTCGAGCAGCGCTGGCGCTGGGTCCGCTACGACGCCCGGGGCCACGGCGAGTCGCGCGGCACCAACAACGTGGCGGCGTACTCGTGGGGCGAGCTGGGGCGCGACCTGGTGGGCCTGGCCGACGCCCTCGGCATCCCCCGCTTCGCCGCCGGGGGCGCCTCGATGGGCTGCGCCACCGTGATCGAGGCCGCGCTCGCCGCCCCCGACCGCATCGACCGGCTCGTGCTGGTCACACCCCCGGCCGCCTGGGAGAACCACGCCGCCGTGGCCGAGCACTACCGCACCAACGCCGCCTACGTCCGCTCCCAGGGCGACGACGAGGGCCTGCTGGCGGTGGGCGTCGACGTCCGCCCGCCGATCCTGATGAGCATGCCCAACAGCGGCTCGAACCTCCCGGCGGTCCACCCGGACCTGTTGCCGGCGGTGCTGCGGGGCGCGGCGGCGTCGGACCTGCCGTCGGCCGACCAGCTGGCCCAGCTGCAGCAGCCGGCGCTGATCCTCGCCTGGGACACCGACCCCGCCCACCCGCTGGGCACCGCCGAGGCGCTGGCCGAGATCCTCCCCCGCGCCGACCTCCACGTCGCCCGCACCCTGCGCCAGATCCGCGACTGGCCCCGCCTGGTCAGCGGCTTCATGGGCCTCGCCTGATCCCGAAACCTCGACAGAGCGCGTCGCTATGGCGCCATCTCCGTCGAAGTTTCGGTCGGTCGCTCTAGTTCGAGCGGAAGCGGTCGAGGCGGCGGCGGTCGCGCTTGGTCGGACGTCCTGTGCCCGCATCACGGGCGAACGGGACGAGCCGGGGGCCGTCCTCACGCTCCGGCGGCGGGCTGTGGTCGACCAGGCACGCGGCCGCCACCGGGGCGCCGACCCGCTTGTCGATCACCCGGGCGACCTCCAGCATCCGCAGCCGGCCACCGGGGACGGTGGCGTCGACCCGGTCGCCGACCCGCACCGACGTCGCCGGCTTGGCCGACGACCCGTTCACCCGCACGTGCCCACCCCGGCAGGCGTCGGTGGCCGCCGACCGGGTCTTGTACACCCGGACCGCCCACAGCCACCGGTCGACCCTCGTCACCTCCACGGCACCATCGTGCCAGGGTCGGGAGGTCGGGAGGTCGGGAGGTCGGGAGGGTGGGAGATCAGTGGGTGACGGCGGTGCCGGCCTCGGCCACCGACAGGCGTACCTCGGCCCGCTTGAGCGCCGCCCGCACCTCGGCGTCGTCGCCGTCGCGCAGGGCGGCCTCGGCCCGCTCCTTGGCGGCCTGGGCCCGGTCGACGTCGATCTGGCTGCGCAGCTCGGCCACGTCCGACAGGATCGTCACCGTGGTGGCAGGGCCCTCGTCGCCCGA
Organism: Acidimicrobiales bacterium; assembly: GCA_035316325.1. Taxonomy (NCBI): domain Bacteria; kingdom Bacillati; phylum Actinomycetota; class Acidimicrobiia; order Acidimicrobiales; species Acidimicrobiales bacterium. The sequence goes on along the minus strand of DATHJB010000050.1, from coordinate 32,093 downwards.
ACCGGCGGAGGACGACACCTCCACGAACCCACCGTGGACGGCGACGGTCTCGTCGGCGGCGCCCTCCGGCGTGCGGACCACCACGACGCCCACGTCGAGCGCCCCCACGAACGGGGAGTGGCCGCCGTAGAAGGCGATGTCGCCACCGCCCACCGTCCGGCACAGCACGGACTCGGCCTCGCCCGAGTACAGGATCCGCTCGGGCGACACCAGCTCGACCTGCAGAGTCATCGCAACGACCTCAGCTGCCGGCCTGCTCGGTGAGCTGCTTGGCCTTGCGCTTGGCATCCTCGGCGCCGCCGACGTTGAGGAACGCCTGCTCGGGCAGGTCGTCCAGCTCGCCCTGGCACAGCGCCTCGAACGACTCGACCGTCTCGTCGACCGGGGTGGTGACGCCGTCGAGGCCGGTGAAGGCCTTGGCCACGTACATCGGCTGCGACAGGAACCGCTGGATCTTGCGGGCCCGGGACACCGTGACCTTGTCCTCCTCGGACAGCTCGTCGAGGCCGAGGATGGCGATGATGTCCTGCAGCTCCTTGTAGCGCTGCAGGATCTCCTGCACGCGGCGGGCCACGGCGTAGTGCCGGTCGCCGACCACGTCGGGCTGGAGGATGGTCGACGTGGACGCCAGCGGGTCGACCGCCGGGTAGATGCCCAGCGACGCGATGTCACGCGACAGCTCGGTGGTGGCGTCGAGGTGGGTGAAGGTGGTGAACGGCGCCGGGTCGGTGTAGTCGTCGGCGGGCACGTACACGGCCTGCAGCGAGGTGATCGACCGCCCCCGGGTGGAGGTGATGCGCTCCTGCAGCTCGCCCATCTCGTCGGCCAGCGTGGGCTGGTAGCCCACGGCCGAGGGCATGCGGCCCAGCAGGGTCGACACCTCGGAGCCGGCCTGCACGAACCGGAAGATGTTGTCGACGAACAGCAGCACGTCCTGGCCGCGCTCGTCGCGGAAGTACTCGGCGACGGTCAGTGCCGCCAGGGCGACCCGCAGGCGCACGCCGGGGGGCTCGTCCATCTGGCCGAAGATCAGCGCGGCCTTGTCGAGCACGCCCGACTCGTCCATCTCCAGGAACAGGTCGGTGCCCTCACGGGTGCGCTCGCCGACGCCGGCGAACACCGACACGCCACCGTGGTTCTGGGCGACGCGGCGGATCATCTCGGTGATCAGCACGGTCTTGCCCACGCCGGCGCCGCCGAACAGGCCGATCTTGCCGCCCTGCAGGTAAGGCGTGAGGAGGTCGATGACCTTGATGCCGGTCTCGAACATCTCCTTCTTGGGCTCGAGCGTGTCGAACGCCGGCGCCTGGCGGTGGATCGGCCAGTAGCCGTCGATCTTCGACTGGTCCAGCTCGGGGACGTCGAGCGGCTGGCCCATCACGTTGATGACGTGGCCGAGCACGCCGTCGCCCACCGGCATGGTGAGGCCGATGCCCAGGTTGCGCACCGTGGCGCCCCGGGTCAGGCCGTCGGTGGGCCGCAGGCAGATGGCCCGCACCCGGCTGTCGCCGATCTGCTGGGCGACCTCGGCGCGGACGACGAGGTCCTCGCCGTCGACCTGGAGGGTCATCTCGATGGCCATGTTGATGGCGGGCACGGCGTCGGGCGGGAACTCCACGTCGACGACCGGGCCGGCGATGGCGACGACGCGGCCGTCCTTCAACGTCTCCTCGTGGTTGGTCGAGGGGGTCTCGGTGACGGTCATGGTTCTCTCCTCAGGGGGCAGCCGCTACCGGCGCGCGGGGTCGAGGTTGGCGGACAGGACGTCGGCGGACGTCAGGGCGTGGTCGATGAGCAGGTCGCCGCGACCGCTCTGGGCGGCCCGCAGCGCCTCGGCACCACCGACGATCTCCATGATCTCGGTGGTGATGGCGTCCTGCCGGGCCCGGTTCATCGCCCGGGTGTACTTGGTGATCAGATCTTCGGCGTTGTCGGTGGCCGACTTCATGGCCCGCTGCTGGGCGGCCAGGAACGACGCCGCACCGTCGAGGAGCGCCGCGTACAGGCGGGCCTCGGCGTAGCGGGGCAGCAGGCTGTCGAGGATCTCCTGCGGGCTCGGCTCGAACTCGTAGTCGGCGGCCGGCCCGTCGGAGGCCTGCTCCAGCATCGAGGGGTCGAGCGGCACGAACCGCCGGGTGACCACCCGCTGCGACGCCGCGGAGAGGAACTGGGTGTAGACGAGCTGGACCTGGTCGTACTCGCCGGCCTCGAACCGCTCGACGACGAACTCGGCGATGCGGCGGGCGTCCTCGTAGGCGGGCTGGTCGGCGAAGCCCTGGAAGCCCTCGTCGATGTGCCAGCCCCGGAACCGGAAGTAGCCGGCGGCCTTCTTGCCGACCGTGATCAGCCGGGTCTCGACGCCCTCGGCCCGGCGGGCCAGCATCTCGCGCTCGGCCTCCCGGATCACCGACGAGTTGTAGGCGCCGCACAGACCCCGGTCGGCCGACACGACCACGTAGGCGATGGTCGACACGGTCTCCCGCTCGACCAGCAGCGGCGAACCGCCACCGGCGCCGGCAGCCGCGAGGTTGCGGATCACCGCGGTGATGCGCTCGCTGTAGGGCCGCGCCGCGGCCACCCGCTGCTGGGCCTTCACGATCCGGCTCGCGGCGATCAGCTCCATCGCCTTGGTGATCTTCTTGGTCGACTGCACCGACTTGATCCGCCGGCGCAGCGTCCTCTCCTGACCTCCAGCCACGGGACGATCCCTCCCTAGCCCTGTGCCTCGGCGTCAGCGGTCTCTTCCCAGGAGAACGACTCGCCGAACTCCTTGATCGCGGCCTCGAAGGCGGGGATGTCGGCGATGTCGCCGGACGACTTGATGCCGTCGAGCAGACCGCGGTGACGGCCGCGGAACCAGTCGATGAGCTCGGCCTCGAAGCGCTTCACCTCGTCGACCGGCACCGGGTCGAGGTAGCCGTTGGTGGCCGCGTACAGCGACACCACCTGCTCCTCGACCGGCATCGGGCTGTTGAGCGGCTGCTTGAGCAGCTCGACCAGGCGATAGCCGCGGTCGAGCTGGGCCTGCGACACCTTGTCGAGCTCGGAGCCGAACGCCGCGAACGACTCCAGCTCACGGAACTGGGACAGGTCGCCCTTGAGCGTGCCGACGGCCTTCTTCATGGCCTTGATCTGGGCGGCGCCACCCACGCGGGACACCGACTGGCCGGTGTCGAAGGCCGGGCGCACACCCGACTTGAACAGGTCGTCCTGCAGGAAGACCTGGCCGTCGGTGATCGAGATCACGTTGGTCGGGATGTAGGCCGAGATGTCGCCGGCCTTGGTCTCGATGATCGGCAGCGCGGTGAGCGAGCCGGCGCCCAGCTCGTCGCTCAGCTTGGCGGCCCGCTCCAGCAGCCGGCTGTGCAGGTAGAACACGTCGCCCGGGTAGGCCTCGCGGCCCGGCGGGCGGCGCAGCAGCAGCGAGATCTGGCGGTAGGCCTCGGCCTGCTTGGACAGGTCGTCGTACACGACCAGGGCGTGCTCGGCGTTCTCCATCCAGTGCTGACCCATGGCGCAGCCGGCGTAGGGCGCCAGGTACTTGAACGGCGACGGGTCGGACGCACCGGCCACGACGACCACCGTGTACTCCAGGGCGCCGTGCTCCTCGAGGGTGGCGACCGTGTTGGCGACGGTCGACTCCTTGAGGCCCACCGCCACGTAGATGCACTTCACGCCCAGGCCACGCTGGTTGAGGATCGTGTCGATGGCGATCGTGGTCTTGCCGGTCTTGCGGTCGCCGATGATCAGCTCGCGCTGGCCCCGGCCGATGGGGGTCATCGAGTCGATGGCCTTGATGCCGGTCTGCAACGGCTCGTGCACCGGCTTGCGACCCATGATGCCGGGCGCCTGGATCTCCATGCGGCGCGGCTGGGTGTTGGCGAGCGGACCCTTCCCGTCGACCGGTTGGCCGAGGCCGTCGACGACCCGTCCGAGCAGGCCGTCGCCCACCGGCACCTCGAGGATGCGGTGGGTGGCCTTGACGGCCTCGCCCTCGCGGACCTCGGACGCCTCGCCCAGCACCACGGCGCCGATCGACTCCTCGTCCAGGTTGAGGGCCAGGCCGAGCACGCCCGACTCGAACTCGAGCAGCTCGTTGACGGCCGCCTCGGGCAGCCCGACGACGGTGGCGATGCCGTCGCCGACCTCCTTGACCCGGCCGACCTGGGCGGTCTCGATGCCGGGCTTGAAGTCGTCGAGGTTCTTGCGGAGCGCCGCCGTGATGTCGGCGGTGTTGATGGTCAGCTCTGCCATGTCGGTTCCTCAGTCGTCCTTAGAGAGCCTGCTTGAGCTGTTCGAGCTGCGAGCGCACCGAACCGTCGATCACCGTGTCGCCGACCTGGGCGACGATGCCGCCCAGGACCGAGGGGTCGACCACGACCTTCAGCTCGACCTGCTTGCCGGTGGCCTGGTTGAGGGCCGCGGTGAGCTTCTTGCGCTGCGCCGCGGTGAGGTTGACCGCGGTGCGCACCTCGGCCACCTCCTTGTTGGCCTCGGCTGCGCTGCGCTCGACCAGCTGGCGGATGATCGCCGGCAGGTCACGCGCCCGGCCCGTGCCGACCACGAGCGACACCAGCGCGGTGGTGACCCGCGACGCCTTGCCGTCGAGCAGGTCCTCCACGATCTGCTGGCGGCGCGCCGCGGGGATGTGCTCGTCGGTGAGCGCACCCCGCAGCTCGTCGGAGCCCTGCAGCGTCTGGGAGAAGCGGAACAGCTCGTCCTCGACCTCGCCCAGCGAGCCCTCGGCCCGCGCCACGCCGAAGAGAGCCTCGGCGTAGGCCTCGATGCGATCGTCTGCCATGGCGATCTCCCCTTACGACCGTCGGGTCGCGATCTGGTCGATGTACTGGTCGACGAGCTGCTGCTGCGTCGACGCATCGAGGTTGCGCTGCACGATCGCCTCGGCGGCGCCGATGGCCAGCTGGGCGACTTCGCCCCGCAGGTCGGACATCGCCTGGTTCTTGGCGGCGTCGATGTCGGCGACCGCCCGGGTCCGCAGGTCGGCCAGCTCCTCCTGGAGGCGGACCTCCTGGTCGCGCTTGATCTGGTCGGCCGCCTGGCGGCTCTCCTCGATGATGCGCCCGGCCTCGGACTTGGCGTCGTTCAGCTGCGCCCGGTACTCGGCGAGGATGTGCTCGGCCTCGCCGCGCTGCTCCTCGGCCGACGCCAGGTCACTGCGGATGCGCTCGGTGCGAGCGTCCATCGTCGACTTGATGGCGGGCATGCCGAACTTGGCGAGGAAGAAGAACACCACACCGAAGCCGATGGCGCCCCAGATGATCTCGTTGGTCTCGGGGAGCAGCGGGTTCGGCGCCTCTTGGCAGTCGTCGATCGCGCCGCCCTCCTCCAGCAGGTGCGCGCACTCCTCGGTGGCGTGGTCGGCGAAGTCCCCACCCTCCTCGCCCTCCTGAGCGCTGGCCGGACGGGCGAGCCCGAACAGCAGCGCCCCGGCGAGGGCGGCGAACAGCACCAGGCGAAGTCGTCTACGTCGCATGGGATGCGTCTCCCTCTCAGCCCTGGCCAAGGAAGAACACCACGAAGCCGATGAGCGCAAGCGCCTCGACGAACGCGATGCCCAGGAACATGGTTGTGCGGACCATGCCGGCGGCCTCAGGTTGGCGGGCCATGGCCTGGACCGACTGGCCCACGAGGTAACCGATGCCGATGCCGGGGCCGATGGCGCCCAGGCCGTAGGTCAGAGCGGCGAGGCCAGTGTTGTCGATGCCTCCAGAGGCCTGAGCCAGGAGGGACAAGGTGGCGAGCATTGTGGTTTCTTCTCCTGTTACGGATGACGTGGATTGGAGAGCTTGGGATCAGTGCTCGTGGCTGATGGCGGAGCCGATGTACACGCCGGCCAGCAGGGCGAACACGTAGGCCTGGAGGAACGAGACGAGGATCTCGAAGGCGGTGAAGAAGACCACCGCGATCACCGGGAGCGGCAGGAAGATCGCATACCAGTCGAGCGTCCACAGCGAGGCGCTGAGGATGCCGAAGGTGACCAGCAGGATGTGGCCCGCCAGCAGGTTGGCGAAGAGTCGTACGGCGTGCGAGAAGGGCTGCACCAGGAACTTCGAGATGAACTCGATCGGCACCACGAGGATGTGCATCGGCAGCGGCAGGTCGGGCACCACCAGGGCGTGCTTGATGTAGCCGAGCCCGTGCTCCTTGAACCCGGAGCCGTGGTAGATGACGTAGGCAAGGATCGCCAGGAACGCCGGCAGGGCGATGCGGGCCGTGGCCGGCATCTGGATGAACGGCACGATCTCGAAGATGTTGCAGAAGAGGATGAAGAAGAAGAACGACGTCAACAGAGGCGCGTAGCGCAGGCCCTTGGGGCCGATGGTCGGGAGCACGATCTGCTCCTCGACGAACTCCACCGACATCTCGGCGAGGTTCTGAGCACCGCTCGGTACGAGCTGCTTCTTGTTGCCGACGATGAAGATCGCCATCGTCAGGGCGGCGGCGGCCGCGTAGACGAGGATGACCTTGTTGATCCCGTACGTGTCGTCGCCGAAGAGCTCCGGCCAGTTGACGATGTGGCTGAGCGGCGGGAAGTCGAGTCCGAGGATCACCGGGATGCGTTCTCCTTGGCGGCGGGCTTCAGGCCCGGGAAGGCGAGCGATGCAGAGACGTAGCGGGTCTCCCAGACCAGGAGCCCGAGGTGGGTGACGACCAGCGTGACGCCGAGCGCCGTCGGTTCGACCCAGGACGCATCCTTCACCGCGAAGACCGCGGCGAAGATCAGGGCGAGCCGCAAGAGATAACCGAAGAGGGCCACGCCCATCAAAAGGGCGTAGTTGATGCGGGCGGCGACGCCGAGCGACCAGGCCGCCGCCGCGAAGTTCACCAGCACGAGCACCACGGCGAACAGCGCCGAGGCGGCACCGGCCGTGCCCCACACGAGGGCGCACACGGCGACGGGGAGCGGCGCGAACGGCAGGGCCCGCTTCGTCATGTCGAGCGCCACCTGACGCTCGGGCGCCTCGGCGTCGCCCGGAGGGCCGCCGGTGAAGTAGGCCGCGCTCATGTCGTGCCTTCCTTCAGGCTGCCTTCCTTCGGCGGGCGGGCGCCGGGCAGCGCGGCCTCGTGCTTGCGCATCTCACGGTCGTAGCCGAGCCACAGCTTGACGACGATGCCGGCGGCACCGAAGGAGCCGAAGGCGATCATCAGGAAGGGCTCCGTACCCAGCCAGCCGTCGACCACCCGGCCGAGAAAGCCGAGGAGCAGGGGCGTGACCACGATCTCCAGGGCCCGCGCCAGTCCGTCGGAGTAACCCCGATTCAGCTTCTGCCTCGCAGTGAGATCGAACACCGTTGTCCCCGTCTGGCGAGCTTGTGAACTGTTTCCCAATCTAGGGAACAGGAATGTGCGTGGGCAAATTCCCCGTCGTCACCGGTCGGCGCCGGAGGTTAGCAACCTCGCGAGCAAGAGTTCTCCCCAGCGAAAGATCGCCACCCGACCGTCACTCCCCGTTCGTCCGCCGGGCCCGGATCCCGGGGGCGAACAGGGTGAACAGGAGGAGCGCGAGGGCGGCGATCCCGATGGGGACCGCCGCGTTGCCCCGGCCCGTGTAGGCGGGGTACAGCACCAGGGCCGACAGGAGGGCGGTCCACGTCCACAGGATGAGCACGCTGCGCCATTGGCCGTGACCCAGGGCCATCAGCCGGTGGTGCAGGTGGCCCTTGTCGGCGACCGACACGCCCGAGCGCTTCGACGCCCGGCGCAGGATCGCCCACAGCGTGTCGAGGATGGGCACGCCCAGGATCACCAGCGGCAGGAACAGCGGGGCGAAGAAGAAGAAGGCCTGACCGGAGAACTCCACGTCCGGAGGCGTGTTGCCGCCCACCGCGATCGTCGCCGCCGCCATCAGCAGGCCCAGCTGCAGCGCCCCGGCGTCGCCCATGAAGATCCGGGCGGGGTGGACGTTCCAGGGCAGGTAGCCCAGGCACGTCCCCAGCACGCAGGCGGCGATCAGCGGGCCGATGTTGCCGCTGTCGATGATCCCCTGGTCGTTGAGCCGCTCGCCGTAGAGCAGGAACGCGCCGGCGGCGATCGCCACGATCCCGCCCGCCAGGCCGTCGAGCCCGTCGATCAGGTTGATGGCGTTGGCCATCCCCACCACCCACACCACGGTGACGAAGGCCGACAGGTCGGGCGACAGCGAGAACAGGCCGAAGAACGGCACCCGGAAGAACAGGATGGTGACGCCGGCCAGCGACAGGATGCTGCCCGAGAGCACCATCCCGGCCATCTTGGCGGGGGCCGACACGTCGCGCAGGTCGTCGAGCTGGCCCACCAGGTACATGGCGATCGCCGCCAGCGCCACGCCCAGGGGCGGCGTGATCGTCTGGAAGGTGGCGTCGAAGTCGCCGCCCGCCCACGCCACGACCATCCCTGCCAGGAAGCCGCCCAGGATGCCGACACCGCCCAGCAGCGCCGTCGGGTGCTTGTGGACCCGGCGGGGGTCGGGGTTCACGACCACGCCCCAGCGGAACGACAGCGCCCGCAACAGCGGCATGCTCAGGAACGAGACGGCGAACGCGATCCCGACGACAGGCAGGTACCCGCTCTCCGTCAGCCCTTCCACTTACGACTCGGACTCGAACTCAGGCTCAGGAGGGGTACGGCGTGAACTTGGAGCAGAGCGCCAGCACCTCGTCGCGCACCGCGGCCAGCTCGGCATCGTCGTCCCGGTGGGTCAGCACCCGGTGGATGAGCGCTGCGACGTCCGCCATCTCGGCCTCGCGCAGGCCCTGGGTGGTGACCGCCGGCGTGCCGATGCGCAGGCCACTGGTGATGTAGGGCGGCCGCGGATCGTCGGGCACGGTGTTCTCGTTGAGGCTGATGCCGGCCCGGTCGAGCACCAGGCGGGCCTTCTTGCCCGACAGCTCCGGGTCGAAGCTGCGCAGGTCGACCAGCATCAGGTGGTTGTCGGTGCCGCCCGACACCAGCCGCAGCCCCTGGCCCGCCAGCGCCTCGGCCAGCGCCGCCGCGTTGGCCACGATCTGCTGCGCGTAGACCTTGAACTCCGGCTGGACGGCCTCGTGGAAGGCCACGGCCTTGGCGGCGATCACGTGGTCGAGCGGACCACCCTGGAAGCCGGGGAACACGGCCTTGTCGATCTGGGTACCCAGCGCCGCCGTCGACAGGATGCACCCGGAACGGGGTCCCCGCAGCGTCTTGTGGGTGGTGAACGTGACGACGTCGGCGAACGGCACCGGGTTGGGGTGGACGCCGCCGGCGATCAGCCCGGCGATGTGGGCCGCGTCGAACATGAACAGCGCGCCCACCTCGTCGGCGATCTGCCGGAAGGGCTCGGGGTCGATGATCCGGGGGTACGCCGTGGCCCCCGTGACGATCAGCTTGGGCCGGTGCTCGAGCGCCAGGTCGCGGATCTGGTCGACGTCGATGCGCTCGTCGCTGGGGGTCACCCCGTACGACACGAAGTGGTACAGCCGGCCGCTGGCGTTCACCGGGGAGCCGTGCGTGAGGTGGCCGCCCTGGTCGAGGCGCAGGCCCAGCACGGTGTCGCCCGGCTCCAGCAGCGCCATGTACACCGCCATGTTGGCGTTGGCGCCGGAGTGGGGCTGCACGTTGGCGTGCTCGGCGCCGAAGAGCTCGCGGGCCCGGGTGCGGGCCAGCTCCTCCACCTGGTCGATCACCTCGTTGCCGCCGTAGTAGCGCTTCGACGGGTAGCCCTCGCTGTACTTGTTGGTGAGGACCGAGCCGGTGGCCCGCAGCACGGCCGGCGAGGTGAAGTTCTCGCTGGCGATCAGCTGGAGCGTGGTGTTCTGGCGCTCGACCTCGCGGTCGATCAAGCCGAACAGCTCGTCGTCGTTGACGGTGGGCCAGGGCATGGCGGCTTCCTCGGTGGTACGTGTCGCGCGCGGTGCGTGGCCCGGAGGGCTCAGGACTCGCGCTCGATGTCGGCGATCTGGCCGATCCTACGCTCGTGGCGTCCGCCGTCGAACGGCGTGTCCAGCCAGAGCTGCACGATCTCGTCGGCCAGGGCCGGGGCGACGATGCGCCCGCCCAGCGAGAGGACGTTGGCGTCGTTGTGCTGGCGCGACATCCGGGCGAGGTACAGGTCGTTGCACAGGGCCGCCCGCACGCCGTGCACCTTGTTGGCCGCGATCTGCTCGCCCTGACCGGAGCCGCCGAGCACGATGCCCCGCTCGACCTCGCCCTTGGCGACCATGCGGCCCACCGCGGCGCAGATCGGCGGGTAGTCGACCGACGCCTCGCTGTCGGTGCCGATGTCGACCACCTCGTGCCCCAGCTGCGTCAGTGTCTCGACGAGATGCTGCTTGAGCAGGAACCCGGCGTGGTCAGAACCGATGCTGACCCGCACCGCTGCGCCTCTCCGCGCCCACCACCCGATCCACGAAGCGTCGCAGCAACTCGTCCAGCTCCTCGGCCGTCTGCTCGTAGAAGGCCCGCGACTTGCCGATCGGGTCGGCGATGTCGTCGAACTCGGAATCGCCCACCAGGTCGTTGGGGCGGCGGCCGCTGCCGGCGCGGCCGAGCCACGTGTAGAGGGTCTCGTCCACCCGGCGGGGGCCGACGTCCTCGCCCCGGCGCACCAGCTCCTTGAGCGTGAACGCCCGCTGCAGGAGGGCGCCGTAACCGACGCAGGCCTCCCGCACGTGCTGCCGCGCCATGCCCAGCACCAGGTTGGCCGACCGGGCGATCTCGGGGGTGAGCTGGCAGCTCACGTGGCGGGTGATGTCGATGCCACGCTCCGCCATCACCGCCACCGCTTCGGGCTGGGCGGGGGATCCGCCGGGCAGCAGACCGGCCGAGCCCACCTGCGCGCCGATGCCCGCCGCGGCGAGCTGCGCGCGGAGGAGGCCTTCGGCCATGGGGGAGCGGCACTGGTTGGCCGTGCAGACCAGGAGGATCTTGATGCTCGGGATTGTAGGGGTGAAGTGCCCCACCTACAGTTGACCGCCGGGTCAAGTTCACCAGATCGCAAGCATTCGGGAGGCCGCGTGGCACTGGATCCCCGTCTCCCCGTCATCGTCGGCGGGGGTCAGTGGAGCAACCGGGTCGACCGCGGAGAGTCACCTGTGGAACCCGTCGACCTCCTCACGGAGGCGTTGCGACGGGCCGCGACGGACTCGGGGGCGGCGGGCGACCGGCTCCTGACCGAGGCCGACGCGGTGTGGGTCGTCCAGCTGCTGTCGTGGCGCTACGCCGACCCCGCGGCCCTGGTGGCGGCCCGGTTGGGGGCGTCGCCGCGGGACACCGCGCTCAGCCCGATGGGCGGTAACGAGCCGCAGGCGCTGGTGGCCCAGGCGTGCCGCGACATCGCCTCGGGGGCGCACGACCTCGTGCTGATCGGGGGTGCCGAGGCGTGGCGGTCGCGGTCCGCGTTCGGGGGCGGCAAGGAGCTGGGGTGGACGCCGTGGTCCGCCGACGACGCTCCGGCCCGGCGGACGGCCGACGAGATGCAGCTCAACCACCCGGGCGAGGTGGCCCGGGGCGTCGTCATGCCGACGCAGGTCTACCCGCTGTTCGAGCAGGCCTTCCGGCACCGGCTGGGACGGTCGGTGGACGAGCACCTGGACCACGTCGGCCGGCTGTGGTCCCGGTTCTCGGAGGTGGCCGCCGCCAACCCGCACGCCTGGGTGCAGCAGGCGCTGACGCCCTCCGAGGTGCGCACGCCGTCGGAGTCGAACCGCTGGATCTCGTGGCCGTACACGAAGGTGATGAACGCCAACAACGCCGTCGACCAGGGCGCCGGGCTGATCCTCACGTCGGTCGAGCGGGCCCGGGCGCTGGGGGTGCCGTCGGATCGCTGGGTGTTCCCGTGGGCCGTCACCGACGCCCACGACCACTACGCCGTCTCGCACCGGGCCGACCTGGCGTCGTCGCCGGCGATACGGCTGGCGGGTCGGGCGCTGTTCGGCCTGGCGGGACGGAGCGCCGACGACGTGGCCCACGCCGACCTGTACTCGTGCTTCCCCTCGGCGGTGGAGGTGGCGGCCGCCGAGCTGGGGCTGTCGACCGGTCGTGACCTGACCGTCACCGGCGGGCTGTCGTTCGCCGGGGGCCCGTGGAACAACTACGTGAGCCACTCGCTGGCGGCGATGGTGGGGGTGCTGCGGTCGGATCCGGGGTCGTTGGGGCTGGTGTCGGCCAACGGCGGCTACCTCACGAAGCACGCCGTGGGGCTCTATTCCACCGAGCCGCCGCCGGCGGGCGAGTTCCGCTTGTCGTCGGTGCAGGCCGAGGTCGACGCCCTCCCGGCCCGGGAGCTGTGCGAGGACCCGGGGCCGTCGGGCGTGTCGGGCCTGGTGGAGTCGTGGTCGGTGGCGCACGACCGAGCCGGGGCGCCCGAACGGGCCATCGCCACGGTGCTGCTGGACGACGGCCGCCGCGCCTGGGCCGACTCGACGGTGCCCGAGGCCTTGGCCGAGCTGGTCTCCGGGGCCGAGCAGATCGGCCGCTCGGTGAAGATCACCCCTACGGGCGGTCTCGACCTGTAGCCAGGACGTCGTCGATCGTCAGGGCCCCCTGGCGCAGGACCCGCCAGCGGGCCGGGTCGGGGTCGGTGGCGTCGACCACCGTCGACGGCTCGCCCTTGCAGGGGCCCCCTTCGACCACCGCGGCCACGCCGTCGCCGAACACCCGGGCGGCCTCGGCGGCGGTGTCGGGCGTCGGTTGGCCGTGGAGGTTGGCGCTGCTGGCGGCGATGGGTCCGACCTGGGCGGTGATCGCCTGCACCAACGCGTGGTCGGGGCAGCGGACACCGATCGTCGTCGCCGGCTCGCCCAGCTCGTAGCCGAGGCCGGGTCGACGGGGCAGGACCAGCGTCAACGGCCCGGGCCACAGCTCCTTGGCCACCCGGGCCACGGCGTCGCTCGGGTCGTCCACGAGCGCCAGCGCCTGGTCGCCGTCGGCGCAGAGGACGGCGAGCGGGACGTCGGGGCCTCGCCCCTTCAGTGCGAAGATCCGCTCGGTGGCAGTGGGGAGCGCCGCGAGGCCGTAGACGGTCTCCGTGGGCAGCACCACCACCTCGCCGGCCAGCAACGCCGCCACGGCGTCGTCGACAGAGGCGAGGGTCACAGGCGGGCCTGGAGGATGCGGTCGCGGCCGGTCAGGTCGGGCCAGACGGACACCGACGTGAAGCCGGCGGCCCGGGCCAGGTCGCGGGCGGCGTCGGTCTGGTGCGGGGCCATCTCCACCAGCAGCGAGCCCGGCCGGGTCAGCCACGACGGCGCCTCGGCGACGATGGCCGCCACGTCGTCGAGCCCCGCGGGCCCGCCCGACACCAGCGCCAGCTCCGGCTCCCACTCCCGCACGTCGGGCGGCAGGTCGGGCACCTCGTGCTGGGCGACGTAGGGCGGGTTCGACACGATCACGTCGACCCGGCCGCGGAGGTCGGTCGGCAGCGCCCGGAACCAGTCGCCCTCGGCCAGCCGCACCCGGACGGCGGCCCGACCCAGCCCCGCCAGGTTGGCCCGGGCGACAGCCAGGGCCTCGGGCGACAGCTCGGTGCCCCACACGTCGAGCTTGGGCCGCTCGACGGCCAGGGCCAGGGCGATCGCGCCGGAGCCGGTGCCCAGGTCGATCGCCATCTGGGCGCCCAACCGGTCGACCTCGGCCAGGGCCAGCTCGGCCAGCACCTCGGTCTCGGGGCGGGGGATCAGCACCCGGCGGTCGACGTAGAGGTCGAGGCTGCGGAACCCCCAGCGGCCGAGCACGTACTGCAGCGGCTCGCCCGACACCCGGCGCTCCAGCATGTGGTTGACGTGGGTGGCGCCCCGCACGGTCGCCGGCCGGTCGAGGGCGACCTGCAGCTCGCCGGCGTCGAACCCGGTGGCCCGCTCGAGCATCCAGCGGGCCTCCTGGTCGGCGTTGTCGCCGCCGGCCAGCTGGGCGGTCACCTCCCGCAGCAGCTGCCGCCACGTGGTCACTGCGTTCATGCGTCCGCCAGACGATGGGCCTGGTCGTCGGCGACGAGGGCGTCGCTGACGTCGTCGAGCTCCCCGGCGAGCACCTTGTCGAGCTTGTGGAGGGTGAGGCCGATGCGATGGTCCGTGACCCGGTTCTCCTTGAAGTTGTAGGTGCGCACCTTCTCGGAGCGCCCGCCGCCGCCCACCTGGCCCCGGCGGGCCGCCGACGCCTCGGCCGCCTGCTCGTCCTGCGCCAGCTTGAGCAGCCGGGAGCGCAGCACCTGCAGTGCCTTGGCCCGGTTCTGGATCTGGCTCTTCTCGTCCTGCATCGCTACGACCAAACCGGTAGGCACATGGGTCACCCGGACCGCCGAATCCGTGGTGTTCACGCTCTGACCACCGGGACCCGACGAGCGATACACGTCGATGCGCAGGTCGTTCGGGTCGAGGTCGACGTCGACCTCCTCGGCCTCGGGCAGCACGGTCACCGTGGCCGACGACGTGTGGATGCGGCCCTGGCTCTCGGTGACCGGCACCCGCTGCACCCGGTGGGGCCCGGCCTCGTGCTGCATGCGCGACCACACGCCGTCGCCCCGCAGCAGGAAGACGACCTCGTTGAAGCCGCCCCGCTCCGAGGCGTCGGTGCCCAGCACCTCCACCTTCCAGCCCTGGCGGCCGGCGAACGCCCGGTACATCTCGAACAGGTCGCGGGCGAAGAGGTTGGCCTCCTCGCCGCCCTCGGCGCCGCGGATCTCCACGATCACGTTGCGCTCGTCGTTGGGGTCCTTGGGGAGGAGCAGCAGGCGGATCTCGTCGGTGAGCCGGGCGATGGCGGCCTCGGCCTCCTCCACCTCGGCCCGCATCGTCTCCCGGTCGTCGCCCGAGGCGCTCGACAGCATCTCCCGGGCGGTCGCCAGGTCGTCCTCGCTCTGGCGCAGGTCCCGGATGCGGGTGACCATCGCCTCCAGCTCCCGGAAGCGCTTCGCCAGCGGCCGGTACCGCGCCTGGTCGGCGATCAGGTCCGGGTCGGCCAGGCGCGCCTCGACGTCGCCGTACTCCCGTTCCAGCTCGTCGAGTCGTTCAAGCACAACGCGCCACGGTACCGGGTCAACCCAGTCCGGAACGCCAGGTGTCGGGGATGCTCAGGATGCGGGCGGGGTCGTGGAGGCGGGCCGCCATGCGCAGGGACGACGGGTGGTCGTCGCGTTCGGGGAGGACCAGCCACAGGTCGGCGTCGGGGTCGAGGGCGGCGCGGGCGTCGGCGGCGGCGGGGACCAGGTCGAGGTCGATGCCGACCGAGCAGGCGATCACGACCGGGCGGCCGTCGTCGTCGGACTCACCCACGGCGACGGCGATGTCGAGCTCCCGCAGCCCCCGGCGGGGACGGGCGCTCTCGGTAGGGCGCAGGTTGGTGAGCCCGATCGCCTTCGGGGTGCGGCACAGCTCGGCCCGCAGCCAGCGCTCGGGCACCAGCTGGTTGAGCGGGTGCCGGTCGGCGTCGGGGCGCCGCAGGTCGCGCACGAGCTTCGCCACCCGCTCCAGCTGGTCGGACAGCGGCGAGTCGCCGTGGACCATCGACGTCAGCTCCCGGTCGGCGGCGCCCACGCCCACCTCCAGCCGGTCGCCGGTGATGCGGGCGAGCTCGAGGCCGTTCACCTCGCCCCGCACGATGCCCTGCTCGACCACCAGCTCCAGTCCCTGGTCGATCAGCAGGTCGACCAGTTCGGGCGCGGCCGACGACGGCTTGCGCGGCTCGGGTGGCGACGGCTCGGCCTCGACCAGGCCCGTCTTCGTGACCTGCCACACGACGGGCACGCTCTCGGCGAACAGCGCGGCGCGGCGGGCCAGGAGGCCGGCCTCGGCGTCGGCGACGACGTGCAGGTCGTCGATGTCGTGACGCTCCGCCCAGGCCAGCGCCATGCCGAGCCCCCGGTCGGGGGACTCGGCGAGGTAGACCCAGGCGGCCGTCTCGTACTCGTCGTCGGCGAGCTCCAGCAGGGCCGCACCCAGGGGGAACGACTCGCTACGCCGGTTGCCCGCACCCCAGCGCGCTGCAACCAGCGCCTGGAGCTTCAGCTCGGTGTTCAGCGAAGGAACTTCTACGAACTGACGACTATGCCGACTTGCGCTTGCCGTAGCGACGCTCGAAGCGGTCGATGCGACCGCCGGTGTCGACCAGCTTCTGCTTGCCGGTGTAGAAGGGATGGCACTCGCTGCACAGCTCGACGTGCAGGTCGGCCTGGGTGGAGCGGGTCTCGAACGTGTTGCCGCAGGAGCACTTCACGGTTGCGACCACGTAGTTGGGATGGATGCCAGCCTTCATGATGTCCGTCTTTCGATCTACAGGGGTCTCGCAGGTTATCCCGCTGCCAGGCGGTTCTTCGCAACCTCGGCGAGGAACTCGTCGTTCGTGCGGAACGTGTTCATCCGGTCCTTCAACAGCTCCAACGCCGCCGAATTCCCGCCGTCGCTCGAGGCGAGCCCCGACAGCACCCGGCGCAGCGCCCACACCAGCTGGAGCTGGTTGCGCTGGAAGAGCAGCTCCTCGTGGCGGGTGGAGCTGGCGTCGACGTCGATGGCCGGGAACACCCGTCGCTCGGCGAGCCGGCGGTCGAGCCGCAGCTCCATGTTGCCGGTGCCCTTGAACTCCTCGAAGATCACCTCGTCCATCTTCGAGCCGGTCTCCACCAGGGCCGTGGCCAGGATGGTGAGCGAGCCACCCTCCTCCACGTTGCGGGCCGCACCGAAGAACTTCTTCGGCGGGTAGAGGGCGCCCGAGTCGACGCCGCCGGACATGATCCGGCCCGTCGCCGGGGCCGCCAGGTTGTAGGCCCGGGCCAGGCGGGTGATGCCGTCGAGCACGATGACGACGTCCTTGCCGTCCTCGACCAGGCGCTTGGCCCGCTCGATGGTCAGCTCGGCGATCTGGGTGTGCTCGTCGGCCGGGCGGTCGAACGTGGACGCCACGGCCTCGCTGGTGGGGTTGCGCAGCCAGCGACGCATGTCGGTGACCTCTTCGGGCCGCTCGTCGACCAGCAGCACCATCAGCTTGACCTCGGGGTTGTTCACCTCGATCGAGCGGACGATCTGCTTGACGATGTGCGTCTTGCCGGCCTTGGGGGGCGACACGATGAGGCCGCGCTGGCCCTTCCCGATGGGCGAGATGAGGTCGATGATGCGGGCGGTCATGTTGCCCGGGTCGTCGGACAGCTCGAGGCTGAGCTTCTCGTCGGGGAACAGCGGCGTGAGGTCCTCGAACTTGGGCCGCTTCTTGGCCTGCTCGGGATCGACGCCGTTCACCTGGTCGATCCGCAGCAGCGCCGGGTTCTTCTCGTTGCGCAGCGCCGGGCGGCTGGCGCCCTTGAGCTGGTCGCCCTTGCGCAGGCCGAACTGGCGGGCCTGCTTGACCGACACGTAGATGTCGTCCTTGGAGGGCAGCGAGCCCTTCACCCGCAGGAAGCCGTAGCCGTCGTCGCGCAGGTCGAGCAGACCCTCGACCTCGACCGGCTCGCCCGAGTACTCCTCCACCTGCGGGCTGCCGCTGCCACCACCGCTACCCGTCTCACCCCGGCTGCGTCCCCGGCGACGGCGACGGCGGTTGCCCTGATCCCCGTCGCCCTGGTCGCCACCCTGGTCGCCGCCCTGGCTCTGACCCTGGCCTCGGCCTTGCGGCTGGCTCTGGGACTGCGGCTGGGGCTGGGCGCCCTGGGGCTTCTGGGACTCGGCCTTCTGGCCCTGGCCGTTGCGCTCCGCCCGGCCTCCGTTGCGCCCCTCGGGCTTCCGCTCGGTGGGCTTGGCCTCGCTGGCGGTGCCGGCGTCGACTTCATTGGCGGTGTCGCTGTCGCTGTCGCTCGCCCCGGCGTCGCTGAACAGGTTGGCGTCGGCGGGAGCGGGGTTGTCGGCCTCGACCTCGGTCTTGCCGTTGGCCTTCTCGTCGCCCGCGTCCGGCGTCTCCGCGTCGGCGGCATCGGGCTCGGCCGGTGCAGCCGCCTCGGGAGGTGCCGGGGACGAGGTCTCGGCGCTGTCGGCCGTGGTCGACGCCTCGGTGGGTGTCGCCTCGGCCGGGCTGTCGGGAGCGGTGTCCTGGGGCACAGGCGTACCTCCGTCGGGCGCGGCGGCGCGGGACTCGACGCCGGTCAGCTCGAGGATCAACTGGACGATCTCGGCTTTGCGCGCTCTCGGCCGGATCTGGCCACCGAGCGCTTGGGCGATGGTCGTGAGCTCATCACGGTCTTTGCCCTCAAGGGCCGACCGTTCGAGCGTCGTGGACTCCACGCTCATCAGGGGACGTACCTCACTTGGCTTTGTGGGGAACCGACTTCGGACGCCGGTGAGCTGCTGGGAACGGGAAACCTGTGCAGCCGCTAACGGGGGTCCGGAAGAGGGGCTGCTCCACGTCCGAGGGCGAGCGCTCGGTTACCCGCTCATCATTGAGTCAGGAGCGGTGCCCCCCGGCAGAACATCAGCACTGTAGCGCGACCCACCTCGACGTCGAAACATTCGCATCAGCCTCGGTACCCCACTCAGCGCGCCAGCAACCGCCCCAGGAGGTGGTGACCGGGGACCGTTTCCGCCGATGCCGTGGCGGGCTCGGAATACACCCCGCCGGGGCCGTCGAGGTCGCGATCCACCAACAGATACGGGACGGAATCGGACGTGTGGGTGCGCAGCCGGACGGGCGTCGGATGGTCGGGAAGGAGCAGGAGACGCCACTCCCCCAGGTCGTCGAGGCCCTCGACGAGACCCGCCAGGATGCGCCGATCCCAGGCCTCGAGCGCCGCCACCTTCTCCTCGAGGTTGCCGGCGTGACCGGCCTCGTCGGTGGCCTCGACGTGGAGGAGGAACACGTCGGCGCCGTCGGCCAGGGTGCGGAGCGCAGCGTCGCGCTTGCCCTCGTAGTCGGTGTCGAACCAGCCGGTGGCGCCCGGCACCTCGACCACCTCCATGCCGGTGAGCACGCCGAGGCCCCGGATCAGGTCGACCGCGGTGCACAGCGCCCCGGTCAGGCCCCTGTTCGCCTCGGCGAACGACGGGAGCTGCGGCTGGGCGCCCTGGCCCCAGAGCCAGATCTGGTTGGCGGCCAGGTCGAAGCGCTCGAGGACCGGGCGGCTGGCGTCCATCAGCTCGGTGAGGCGGGGGGCGGCGGGGCCCTGGGGGAGGACGATCGGCTTGCCGGTGAGGTCGTGGGGCGGGACGCACTCGGCGTCGCCCAGCGCGGCGGGCGCCACCATGATGTGGCGGTACTGGACGCCGGGGTGGAAGGCGACCTCGGCGCCGGCGCCCTGGCCGATCTCGGCGTCGAGCGCCCGGACCACCTCGGCGGCGGCCTCGGTGGAGGGGTGGCCGCCGGCGAAGTCGACCATGGTGCCCGTGGCGGCGTCGACGGTGGCGAGGTTGCAGCGGTAGGCGACCTGGTCGGGGCGCAGTCGAAGGCCCATGGCGGCGGCCTCGATCGGCGCCCGGCCGGTGTGGTAGCCGGCGGGGTCGTACCCGAGGATCGACATGTTGCCCACGTCGCTCCCCGGCGGCATCCCCTCCGGGATCACCGCGGCCCGTCCGACCTCCCCCCGGGCGGCCAGCTTCGCCAGGTTCGGCATCGCCGCCGCCTCCAACGGCGTCCGCCCACCCAGCTCCTCGATCGGTTCGTCCGCACACCCGTCCGGCACACAGATCACGTACTTCACGCTCCGCAGTCTCGCAGCTCGCACGCCGACCTCAGACAGTCCCGACAGCAGCCCGGTCGAGCCACACTTGGAGAGCCGGCGAGGTCCACTCACCACCGAGCGATCGAGTGACGACGCCGCGGGGGACGTCGAGATGCAGGACGTCGCCGAAATCGTCGAAGTCGACCAACGGTGACGCTGCGGCGATGCCTGAGGCCTGGATGAGGGCTCGGTCCGGCTCGGAGTAGATGCACACGTTCAGGACGTGGGGTCCGAGTCCACGCAGAGCGGCGATGACCTGCGCATCGTCGAGCTCGACATGGGTCCCTAGCGGCCGGGGACCGTCGAGCGCCGGTAGCTGCTCGGGAGCGCTCGTCACCGCAGCTTGCCGGAGCAGGCGGAAGTCGGCTCGAAGGTCGACGTCCACCTTCCGGCTCCCGACGAGGCCGATGTGCGCGAACGCCATGAGGTCGACCACCAGGTCGAATGCCGCCTCCCACCCTCGCGTCAGCTCGTCCGGGCTCGATGAGGTGGGCATCAGCCGGGCGGTGAGCCGGTCACTCACGGGGGGTCAGGCGGGCCGCGAGGAAGGACTTGAGCGCCTCGAGGTCGGCGGGGAGGACGTCGTAGCGCTCGGGGAGGGTCAGGATGTCGGCAAGGTGGTCGGGTAACCGGGGGCGGGTGGCGGTAGCGGCTTCGACGGGGTCGGGGAACTTGGCGGGGTGGGCGGTGGCCATGCAGACCACCGGCAGGTCGCCGGGGTAGGCGCCAGCAGCGCGGGCCGCGGCCACGCCGACCGCCGTGTGGGGGTCGGCCAGGTAGCCGGTGCGGCGGTGGAGGTCGCGCATCTCGGCGATGGTGGCGGCGTCGTCGATCGACGCGGCGGCGAACACCGGGTCGACCGGCACCTCCACCGAGCCCAGTTGACGGAAGCGGGTCATCCACTCGGCCGTGGCCGCACCGTCACGCCCCGAGAGCTCGAACAGCAGGCGCTCGTGGTTCGACGATACCTGGATGTCCATGCTCGGGCTGAGCGTCGGCTCGACGGTCTCGGCCACCAGGGCTCCGGTCGTCACCCACCGGGCCAGGATGTCGTTCCGGTTCGACCCCACGATCAGCTGCTCGATCGGCGCTCCGCCCCGCCGGGCGATCCAGCCCGCCAGGATGTTGCCGAAGTTGCCGCTCGGCACCGCCACCCGGCACGGCCCCAGCGCCGCCACCGCGGCCACGTAGTAGGGGATCTGGGCGGCGATGCGCGCCCAGTTGATGGAGTTCATCGCCGACAGCCGCAGCCGCTCACGCAACCCCGCATCGGCGAAGAGGGCCTTCACCAGGTCCTGGCAGTCGTCGAACGTCCCCTCGACGGCGATGTTCACCACGTTGGGGGCGTCGACCGTGGTCATCTGCCGCCGCTGCACCTCCGACACCCGGCCGGCCGGGTGCAGCACCACGATGTCGAGGGTCGAGCGGCCGGCGCAGGCGGCGATGGCAGCCGAGCCCGTGTCGCCCGACGTCGCCACCACGATCGTGGCCCGCTCCCCCCGCCGGGACAGCTCGGCGTCGAACATCCGGCCGACGAGCTGCAGCGCCACGTCCTTGAACGCCAGCGTCGGCCCGTGGAACAGCTCCATCAGGAACAGTCCGGGCTCCACCTCGACCAGCGGCACCACGTCGGGGTGGGCGAAGGTGGCGTAGGCCGAGTCGACCATGGCGTCGAAGTCGGCCCGCCCGAAAGCGCCCTCGACGTAGGGCCACACCACGTCGGCCGCCAGCGCCGGATACGGCCGCGGCGTCGCCCAGTCGGCCGGCAGCGACGGCCACGACTCCGGCACGTACAAGCCGCCGTCGACGGCCGGCCCCGCCAGCAGCACGTCGGCGAAGTCGAGCGCCGGCGCCTGCCCACGAGTGGAGACGTACTTCATCACGCCCCTCAGTCGGTCCCGATGACCCGCAGCACCGACGTGATGCGGTCGACGGCGTCGAGGTGGTGGAGGTCACGCAGGGTGGCCTGCACGGCGGCCTCCCGGGCCAGGTGGGTGATGAACACCAGGCGGGCCTCCCCGCCCAGGCCCTCCTGCTCCATCGAGCGGATCGACACGCCGTGCTCGCCGAACACCCCCGCCACTGCGGCCAGCACACCGGGTCGGTCGACCACGTCGAGGTTGAGGTAGTAGGCGCTCTCCACCTCGTCGATCGGGCTGATCACCGCCTTGGCCAGGGCGCCGATGCTGGCGTGGCTGCCCTTGTGACGGTTGACGGCGGCGTCGACCAGGTCGCCCAGCACGGCGCTCGCCGTGGGGAACCCGCCCGCGCCCCGCCCGTAGAACATCAGCTCGCCCACGGCGTCGCCCTCCACGAAGACGGCGTTGAAGCTGTCGCGCACGGCGGCCAGGGGGTGCGACACCGGCACCATCGCCGGGTGCACCCGCACGCCGAGCGCCCCGCCCGCCGTCCGCTCGGCGATGGCGAGCAGCTTGAGGACGTAGCCCATCTTGGCGGCGTAGGCGACGTCGGTCGGGGTGATGCCGGAGATGCCCTCGTGGTAGACGTCGCCGGCCACGACCCGCGACCCGAAGGCGATCGAGGCGATGATGGCGGCCTTGGCGGCGGCGTCGAAGCCCTCGACATCGGCGGTGGGGTCACGCTCGGCGTAGCCCAGGCTCTGCGCCTCGGCGAGGGCGTCGGCGTAGGCCACGCCCGCCTCGGTCATGCGGGTGAGGATGTAGTTGGTGGTGCCGTTGACGATCCCCATCACCCGGCGGATCTCCTCGCCGACGAGCGACTCCCGCAGCGGCCGGATCACCGGGATGCCCCCGCCGACCGCGGCCTCGAACAGCAGGTCGACCCCGGCTTCCTCGGCCGCGACGAACAGCTCGGCCCCCACGTTGGCCAGCAGCTCCTTGTTGGCCGTGACCACCGGCTTGCCGGCCTTCATGGCAGCCAGGATCAGCTCACGGGCGGGCTCGATGCCGCCGATCACCTCGACCACCACGTCGATCTCCGGGTCGACCACCAGGCCGGCGGCGTCGTGGGTGAGGACGCCCGGCGCCAGGTCGACGCCCCGATCCTTGGTCGTGCTCCGCACCGCCACCTTGGTGACCTCGAGGTGCAGGCCGGTGCGGGCGGCGACGTCGTCGGCACGACCGCGCACCAGCTCCACCAACGCCGCGCCGACGTTGCCGCAGCCCAGAACGCCGACACGGACAGGAGCAGGGGAGGTCACAGAGGGTCATGCTACGAGCCGGCGGAAGGCGGTCCCGCGACTTTCGGGCAGGCACTACAGTGCGTGCGCCCTTCCTCCGCACTGTTGGAGAGCTCCTCGGCCGGGTGGCAGACTTGGCGGCGAGCTGGGCGGGCGGAATACGACAACCACCAGGCGGAGGGCGGAAATGACCTCGATCTCGGGTTCCACCGAGACGGCGACAACCCAGACCGGCGGCACGACCGGCGAGATCGCACAGCGGGTGCGGGCATTCCTCGTCGACACCTTCCTGCTCGGCGACGACGACGGCTTCGCGACCGACGTGTCGCTGCTCGACAGCGGCATCGTCGACTCGACCGGGGTGATGGAGGTCGTGGCGTTCCTGGAGGAGTCGTTCGGCATCGTCGTCGACGACGACGAGCTGGTCGCCGACAACCTCGACTCCGTCGAGCGACTCGCCGCCTTCGTCGCCCGTAAGCGCACGTAGGGCCTGTCCTGTGGGTCAGGTGTACGGATCTCCGAGTCAGGGGCGTCGCTCGGCGTGCCGGGACGACGCAGGAACCCACCAGGGTTTCAATGTCGGCACGGTGCGGCGAGCGGCGTCATCTGGCCGGAGAGACGTGCGCCATGATCCACAGGACAGGCCCTAACCCCGGGGCAGCCCATGTGCGGGATCACAGGGGTGCTGAACGGCCCGGGGCGGGCGCCGGTGGAGCTCGACGAGCTGCGGTCGATGGTGGCGCTGCTGCAGCACCGCGGCCCCGACGGCTACGGCTTCTACCGCGACGAGCACGTCGGCCTGGGCCACGCCCGTCTGAGCATCATCGACCTCTCGACCGGCGACCAGCCCCTCACCAACGAGGACGGCACGGTCTGGCTCACGTTCAACGGCGAGATCTTCAACTACCTGGAGCTGCGCCGCGAGCTGAGCGACCGGGGCCACCGCTTCGTCACGCAGGGCGACTCCGAGGTCATCGTCCACGCCTACGAGGAGTGGGGCGAGGCGACCTGGGCCCGGCTCAACGGACAGTTCGCGGTCGCCCTGTGGGACCGTCGGCGGCGCCGCCTGTGGCTGGCCCGTGACCGCGTCGGCATCCTGCCCCTGCACTACGCCATCGCCGACGGTCGGCTGCTGTTCGCCTCCGAGGCCAAGGCGCTGTTCGCGTCAGGACACCTGACGCCGAGCTTCGACGCCGTCGGCCTCGGCGAGGTCTTCACCCGCTGGTCGGCAGCCGCTCCCCGCACGGTGTTCGCAGGCGTGAGCTCGGTCCGCCCCGGCACGGCCGTGCGGGTCGACGTCGACGAGAACCTGCGCTGCGTCGAGCACGTCTGGTGGCAGCCGGACTTCACGGTCGACCCGACGCTCGCCGACCTCTCCCTCGACGACGCCGCCGACCTCCTCGGCGACCGCCTGGGCGAGGCCGTCCGGCTGCGGCTGCGGGCCGACGTCCCCGTGGGCGCCTACCTCAGCGGTGGGCTCGACTCGTCGGTGATCGCCTCGCTGGTCGACCAGGGCGACGCACCCCTGGAGACGTTCGCCGTCCGCTTCGCCGACCCCACCTTCGACGAGACCGCCGAGCAGCGCCGCATGGCCGGGCTGCTGGGCACGCAGCACCACGAGATCGTGTGCGGTCCCGACGAGATCGCCGCCGCGCTGCTCGACGTCGTCTGGCACTGCGAGGCGCCCCAGCTCAGGACCGGGCCGGTGCCGCTGTACCTGCTGTCGGGCCTGGTCCGGGAGGCGGGGATGAAGGTGGTCCTCACCGGCGAGGGCGCCGACGAGCTCCTGTCGGGCTACTCGGTGTTCAAGGAGGACGCCCTGCGGCGGTTCTGGGCCCGCGACCCGAAGTCGTCGTGGCGACCGGCGCTCGCCGGCAGGCTCCACCCCGAGATCGCCGGCGCCGAGGGCACCCGCGGCACCGACATGTGGGCCCGGTTCTTCGGGCGAGACCTCGAGGCCACCGACAACCCCTTCTACTCACACCTGATCCGCTGGCAGAACACCGCCTGGTCGCAGCGGATGCTGGCGCCCGACTGGCGGGTCGCGCCCGACGAGGGCGACCTGGCGGCGAGCATGCCCCCCGGCTGGTCCGACTGGGAGCCGCTCGCCCGGGCACAGTGGATCGAGATCGCCACGTTCATGTCGTCGTACCTGCTGTCCTACCAGGGCGACCGGGTGGCGATGGCGCACGGCATCGAGGTGCGGTACCCGTTCCTCGACCCCGAGATGATCGCCTGGTGCGGGCGGCTGCCGGGCCGGCTGAAGATGCCGGGCCTGCGCGACAAGGTGACGCTGCGGCGGCTGGCGTCGCGCACGCTCCCCGAGGAGATCTGGAACCGGCCGAAGCAGCCGTACCGGGCCCCGATGGCCACGGCGCTGTTCGGCCCCAAGGCTCCCGACTACGTACGTGACCTGCTGTCGGAGACCGCGGTCGAGCGCCTCGGCGTGCTCGACCCCAAGGCCACCCGGGTGCTCACCGCCAGGGCGTTCGACCGGCAGGGACAGATGGCAGGCGAACGAGAGGAGATGGCGCTCGTGGGCGCGTTGACGTTGCAGGGCCTGGCCCAGGCGTACCTGGTGGACTTTCGGGAGCGGGCCACGGCGGCCCGCCGCCGGCTCGACGGTGTGGAACCGACCGTACAGGTCGACCGGATCGCCTCGGCCGCGGCGACCGTGGGAGGAGACCGATGACCACCTTCACGCGCGACGTGCTCGACCTGGACAGCGCGCAGCTCGACGAGCTGGCCGCCAGCATCGAGTCGGCCGTGACCCGCCTGGTGGGCCGCGAGCTGAAGCGCCGCGGCATCGCCGTCGGTGTGAGCGGCGGGATCGACTCGGCGGTGTGCGCCGCCCTGGCCACCCGGGCGCTGGGCCCCGACCGCGTCGTCGCCCTGCTGATGCCCGAGGCCGACAGCGACCCCGACTCCACGACCCGCGGCCGCGAGCTGTGCGACCAGCTCGGCCTCAAGTACGAGTTCGAGGACATCGCCCCGACGCTGGCCGCGGCCGGGTGCTACCGGCGTCGCGACGCCGCGATCCGGCGGGTGTTCCCCGAGTACGGCGAGGACTGGCGCCAGAAGATCACGCTGGCCGAGGGCCTGCTCGACACCGACCGGGTGAGCTACTTCAACCTCACGGTGGCGTCACCCGACGGTGAGCTGCAGACCAAGCGGATGCCCACCGACGTGTACCTCGAGGTGGTCGCCGCCACGAACATGAAGCAGCGGACCCGCAAGCTGGTCGAGTACTTCCACGCCGAGGCCCGGAACTTCGCCGTGCTCGGCACGCCCAACCGGCTGGAGTACGAGCTCGGCTTCTTCGTGCGGGGCGGCGACGGGCTGGCCGACCTCAAGCCGATCGCCCACATCTTCAAGACCCAGGTGTACGCGCTGGCGAAGCACTTCGGGCTGCCGGAGTCGATCCAGTCGCAGCTGCCCAGCACCGACACCTACTCCCTCCCGCAGACGCAGGAGGAGTTCTACTTCGCCCTCCCGTACCACGAGATGGACCTGCTGCTGTGGGCCTGGCACGAGGGCGTGCCGGCCGCCGAAGCGGGCGCGGTGATGGGCCTGGAGGCGGAGCAGATCGAGCGGGTGTACCGCGACATCGTCGGCAAGCGCCGCATGGCCGAGCGCCTGGCCCGCGACGCCGAGACGGTGGAGAAGGTCCCCCTCGCCGACGCCCGGCTGTAGGGCCTTCTGTCTTCGCTCAGCCCGGCATAGCCGGCTGAGCGAAGACAGAACGGGTCAGCCGACGTCGCAGCGGAGGAGGTCGTCGTGCGTCTCGCGGCGGACGACCAGGCGGGCATCGCCGTCGCGCACGAACACCACCGCCGGGCGGGGCACCTTGTTGTAGTTGGAGCCCATGGAGTGGCCGTAGGCACCGGTGACCGGGGTGGCCAGGACGTCGCCCACCCGCAGGTCGGCGGGCACCTGGGCGGAGCGCACCAGCACGTCGCCGGACTCGCAGTGCTTGCCCACCAGCGTGACCGTGCGGGGGCGGTCGGCGTCGGCGGCCCGGGGTAGGAACGCCTCGTAGCCGCTGCCGTAGAGGACCGGGCGCGGGTTGTCGCTCATGCCACCGTCGACCGACACGTAGGTGCGCACCCCCGGCACCTCCTTGATGGTGCCGACCGTGTAGAGGGTGACCGCGGCCTGGGCGGCGACGGCCCGGCCGGGCTCGGCGGAGATGCGGGTCTCGATGCCGGCCGAGCGACAGGAGTCGATGATCGTACGGCCCCACTGGGAGATCGTCGGCGCCTCCTCGCCCTCCACGTAGGCCACGCCGAGCCCCCCGCCGATCGACAGCTCGGGCAGGCCCAGGTCGTTCACCCAGGGCGCGATCACGTCGACGGCCTGGTGGAAGAAGTCGACCACGAACACCTGGCTGCCGATGTGCACGTGCACGCCCACCAGGTCGACCGAGGGCGAGCCGGCGGCCCGCTCGACGGCCTTGGCCAGGTCGCCCGACGTGACCCCGAAGCCGAACTTGGAGTCGAGCTGGCCGGTGCGGACGAACTCGTGGGTGTGCGCCTCGACCCCAGGGGTGGCCCTGACCAGCACCTTCGGGACGATGCCGTCGATCGTGTGGAGGCGGTCGAGCCGGTCGAGCTCGTCGAAGCTGTCGACCACGATGCGCCCGACCCCGACCTGGCGGGCGTGGTGCAGCTCGTCGACGCTCTTGTTGTTGCCGTGCAGCACCAGGCGCTCGGCCGGCACCCCGGCGGCGAGGGCGACGTGCAGCTCGCCGCCGGTGGCGACGTCGAGGCACATGCCCTCCTCGTGGGCCAGGCGGGCCATGGCCAGGCACAGGAAGGCCTTGGTGGCGTAGGCCACACCGTCGCCGAACACCTCGACGGCCTCCCGGCAGCGGGCCCGCAGGTGGGCCTCGTCGTAGACGAACAGCGGGGTTCCGAACTCGCCGGCCAGCTCGTCCAGGCGGCAGCCGGCGATCGACAGCGACCCGTCGGCCAGGTACGCAGCGTTGTCGGGCAGGAGGTCGCGGGGCAGCACGCTCATACGGCCGCTCAGCGTAGTGACCACCCGGCCGGCCGCCTCAACCGGTTACCCGGCGCGGTCGGTGTCGGTGGTCGGTGGTCAGCGCTCGGCGTAGAGGAGGATGCTGGGGCCGTTGACGTGGTCGGGGTCGTCGCCGCCGACGCGGACGTCGGTGTAGCCGACCCGGCGGAGGGCGTCGAGCAGATCGTCGCGCTCCATCCACAGGGCGTGGACCTCGGGGCCGCCGCAGAAGCCGTTGCTCTGCAGCGACTCCAGGTAGTCACGCCGGTGCAGCCGGATCTCGCGGCCCCCGTGGGTGACGGTGCGGGGCTCGGCGGCGAAGTGGCGGGCGTGGGTCGGGTTCGCCTCGATCACCGCGGCGTCGTAGTAGTGGGTCCAGAGGGCGAGCCGGTCGCCGGCCCGGGCGATCTGCTCCAGCAGCCGCAGCGGGTCGTTCGAGTGGTAGAGGACGCCGCTGGCCACCACGAGGTCGTAGCGTTCGTCGGGGTTCTCGGCCAGGAAGGCGCCGAAGTCGCCCAGCAGGAAGCGGCAGTCGGTCATCCCGAGCAGCTCCTTGGTGACCAGGCACTTGAGGTAGGCGCGGGTGTTGGCCTCGACGGCGGTGACCTTGGCGCCGGCCGCGGTCAGCTGGAAGGTGTGGCCGCCCTCGAGGGGCCCGAGCTCCAGCACGTCGTAGCCGTCGACGTCCTCCACCTGGTCGAGCAGCCAGGAGATGCGGGGGTCGGCGAACAGGGGGACGTGGCCGGCGTCGACGCCGAGCTGCCCGGGCAGCACCGACGACCACTCGCCGGCGAACACGTCGACCGCCACCTGCGGCGAGGGGGCGACGCGCACGTAGGCGTCGAGGATGTCGGTCCCCGCCGGCGCGGCCTCGTCGGCGCGGGGCCGACCGACAGCCCGGCCGGCTCTCGCCAGGACGGCGCTGGGGGTGAGTCGCATGGTGGGCCTCGCTTCGCTCTGTGCCCACTGGTGACCGTCCGACCACCCCACGTGATCGGACGAAGGTACCACCCGCGCCCGTATGGTCAGACCGACGCCAGCAACGCCTCGTTGGGCTCGTCGGGCATGGCGTCGAGCGGCGTGGCGATCTCCGCGGCCGTCGGGCCGTGCTGCGCCGCGGCCGGGGCCAGAGCGGCCAGGTCGAAGCCGTACAGCTCGGCGACGTTGCCGGCCAGGAGCTGCTGCATCTCGGCCCGGTCGACGTCGTGGAACAGCGCCCGCAGGTGCTCCCGGGTGAACGGGTAGGTGCCCTCGTCGTGGGGGTAGTCGCTGCCCCACATCCACTTGTGGAGGCCGATCTTGTGGCGGGCGGCGGCATCGGCGGGGCGGGGCTGGCTCACGCCCATCCAGCAGTTCTGCTCGAAGTACTCGCTGGCCAGCTTGGGCAGCACGCTCTCCTGCCCGTAGCGGATCTCGCCGGTCGACCCGGTGTCGCGGATGCGGGCGATGGTGGCGTCGAGGCGCTCCAGCAGCGGCGGGACCCAGGAGCAGCCGGCCTCGGTCATCACGAACTTCAGCCGGGGGAAGCGCTCGAACACGCCAGAGAGCAGCAGGTGCACGAAGGGGCGCTGCGAGTAGAAGCTCACCTCGGTGATGTAGAGCAGCATGGCCGACGGGTAGGGGCCGTAGTTCGGGGCACCGGTGCCGCCGTGCACGTTGACCGGCACCTCGAGGGCCTCCAGCTCGGCCCACAGCGGGTCGTAGATCGGGTCGTAGAGGGGCTTGACCCAGTCGACGTCGGGGCCGACGTTGGGCAGCAGGATCCCGCCCCGCAGCCCGTGCTCCTTGATCCAGCGGACGTCCTCGATGGCGTCGTCCACGTCGTTGAGGAAGATCTGCCCGATGCCGGCGCGGCGCTCGGGGTACTGGCCGCACCAGTCGACCAGCCAGCGGTTGTGGGCCCGGATGCCGGCGAGGCGGTGCGGGTACTCCTCGGGGCGGGCCGGCGGGGCGAACAGCACGAAGCTCGGGAAGAACGGCGGCACGGTGTTGGGGAACACCACCTCGGCGACGATGCCGTCGGCCTCCTGCTGGGAGTTGCGCATGTCGTTGTCCCAGTTGCGGTAGCGCCGCTGGTCGCCCAGGTCCTTGAACGGGTTCTTGTACCTGCCGCGCCAGGCGTCGAAGTCGTCGAGGTAGGCGGGGTCGAGGTACTCGCGGTACTGGGCGTGGCTGCCGCCGGCGTGGCAGTCGGCGGAGATGATCGTGTAGCGCTCGTTGTCCCCGGTGGCGTCCATGCCCCCCAGTGTGACTGGAACAGGTTCTAAAAACCAGCGCGCACCGTGGTCAGGGGCAGGTGGCGACCGGGCCGAGTGGCAGGACGGCGACGTCCCACCCGTGGAGGCCGTCGTGGGCCGGCTCGTCGTCGCCGCCCAGGCAGCGCCAGGTGGCGTCGTCGGGGAGCCAGTGCCGCACCCCGTCGTCGTCGACCCACCAGGCGGTGCCGTTGAACTGCCGGACGATGCGGCCGGCCAGCTCCGGGGCGCCGTCGCCGGTCGGGTCGATGCTGCTGACCTCGGGCTCGATCACCGAGGTGAAGGGCCCACCGGCGAGGATCTCGGCGACCTGGGCCGGGTCGGCGTAGGCGTGCATGGAGCCACGCTCGAAGTCCTGGTGGAGGCCACGGTCGTCGCTGTAGGGGTTCGACATGGGGAACCCGATCTCGCTCGCGCCACCGCCGTCGTCCATCCACATCGGCATCACCTGGCCGGGCACCCAGAACAGCTGCGTGTCCTCACGCGGGCCGACGAGGATGCCGGGGCCGCTGAGCTGGACGATCACCGATCCGCCGATGCGCCGCACGCCCACGGGATAGCCGCCGAAGCGGATCGCGTTGTCGGGGGCGGAGGGGCCGGAGATCTCCCGGAACGACGTCCACATCGTCGGCGTCAGCCGGACCGCCTCGCCGTTGGGGGGCAGGACGACGACGCCCGCCGGGTCGCCCTGGGAGCTGAGGAGCGCCTGGAAGGAGGCGTCGCCGACGGCCTCCGGCTCGCCGGACAGGCAGGCCTCGGGCGCCAGCTGGGCCACCGCTTCGTCCATCGGCGTGCGGCCGGCGACGCTGTGGTCGCACGGCGGAGGCGTGGGGGACGGGGCCGCTGCCGGGTCGGGGTCGGCGGGGGCCGGCGCAGCCGAGGCGTCGGCCGTGGTGTCGTCGTCGGCGCCGTCCGGGTCGTCCCCGAGCGCACGCAGGCCGAACTCCGCGCCCAGCAGCAGGACGCCGGCCGCCACGAGAGCGATCACCTGTCGCCGTCGCTGCTGCCGCCGGGCGAGGCAGTCCTGGAGCTCGCGGGCCCAGTCGACGGCGTCTTCCGGGCGCGCGTCGGGGTCGGCGTCGACCATCCGGCAGATGAGGTCGACGGCCCGACGCCGCTGGCCGATGCCCTTCAAGGCGTTGTCCAGCTCGGAGCGGAGCTGGTCCTCACGGACCTGCCCCTGCGGATGGCCCAGCAGCATCAGGACGGTGAGCGTCCCGAGGCCCCAACGGTCGGTGGCCGGGCTCTCCCGGCCGTGCAGGCACTCCGGTGCGATGAAGCCCATGACGCCCGAGACCGTGGTGGTCATCGGGCCGTCGGCCGGCCGCGTCGAGCCGAAGTCGATCAGCACCGCCTGGCCCGACCCGTCGACGACGACGTTGCCCGGGTGCAGGTCGCGGTGCATGAGGTCGCGCTCGTGGAGCGCCGACAAGCCCTGGGCGATGCCGAGGACGTACGCGAAGGTCGTCGCAGGATCGAGGGGGACGACCTCGCGGAGGCCCCGGCCGTCCACCCAGACGGTGGCGACGTAGCAGACGTCGTTGCTCGCCTCGGGCGGTGCTGCCCGATCGGGGCGGCGCGACAGACCCGGTCCGGTGAACGACTCCAGCGGGCGGGCGAGGTTGGGGTGGTCGATGGCAGCGAGTCGCTCCCAACGGCGCCGCAGGGCCCCGGCCCGCTGGGGCGAGGTGCCGGTCAGCAGCTTGAGGGAGACGATGCCCTCGTAGCCCACGGGGTCGCCGGCGAACGTGCGGCGCTGGGCCCGCACGACCAGCCCCTCTCCCCCCTCGACACCCTCCACATCGTCGACCACGTAGGCCCGGCGGTCCGCTGCCGGGCCGCAGAACCACGGGCCAAGCCGTTCCGCCTCGCCCAATGCCCCACCTTCGTCGCCGGGAACTGCCGGCCTGCCTCACCGGCCACCGTAGCCGTTGGGTCGTGGCGAGGTTACGAAGCGGAGTCACTGTGTTCCTGGTCACTCCCAGACGATCAGGTCGAGGGTGATCGTCTGCGCCTCGTAGTCGATGGCGACGATGTGCACGTAGGCGAAGCG
>DATHJB010000049.1 GCA_035316325.1 Acidimicrobiales bacterium | reverse complement strand
GGGTCAGCCCACGGGGGCGCCGGTGTCGGCCCAGACGTTGCCGGACGCCGTCGGGCAGCGCATGATCGGCACCTCGCCGACCCAGCGGCGGCCGATCCGGTTGCCCCGGACGTCGACCCCGGCGGCGCCGCCGCAGTCGACCGTGGAGCGGTTGCCGCCGTCGAGCCAGTTGCCCTCGACCACCACCGTCCACGGCGCATCGGCGTTGACCAGCAGGCACGAGTCGCTGTTGTAGGGCGCCGGCACGTCGGCGGGCAGCTCGCAGTGGTTGCGGCGGATGGTGTGGGTGCCGCCGTTGCCGTCCTCGAGCTGCACCCCGATCCCGCTGCCGCCCCGGCCCAGGTGGTGCCACCACGAGTCCTCGACCGTGACCCCGGTGAGCAGCTTGAACGCGGCGTTGTCGCTGTCGTGGACGTCGAGCCGGCGGAAGGTGGCGTTGGCGCCGTAGAAGCCGGCGCTCGACGTGTCGAGGATCTCGCCGTCTTCGGCGACGAACCCGGTGTGCCCCTCGATCGACCGGATGCCGTAGGGGGCGCCGTCGGCGTCGAGGCGGAAGTTGCGGAGGGTGACGCCGTCGGCGACCACGTCGAGGTTGCCGCCGGTGATCTCCACGTTCTCGATGACCGCCCCCGGCTGCATCAGGGCCTCGACCTCCGACGTCGTCATCCGGCGCAGCGACGCCGGGTCGCCGGTCGGGCCGGTGGTGGCGGAGCCCGGGCGGGTCGGGGTGGCGGTGGGCGATGTCGGCGTCGTGGTGGTGACGCTGGTGTCCGGGGTCGCCCCGGTCGACGGCGGGGGAGTCGTCCCGGTCGGCGCCGAGGGAGGCGGGGTCGGCGTCGGGGCGGTGGCGGGGTCGCCCTCGGTCTCGACCGTGTCGCCGCCGCCGATCGCGCCGAACCCCAGGGCCACCACGGCGACCACTCCGGCCACCCCCAGCACGGCGGCCCCCGCCCGGCGGCGACGACGTCGGGCCCGGGCCACCCCGCGGGCGCCGTCGAGCACGGCCGCCGGACCCTGGGGCGCGCCCCGGTGCGACAGGGCGTCGAGCGATCCGGTGAGCCGGTTCATGCGTCCTGCCCCTGGATGAGGTGCCGCAGCGTCCACCGGGCGCGGGACGCTCTCGCCCTCGCCGCGTCGGAGCTGCAGCCCAGCAGCTGGGCCACCTGGTCGAACGACCAGCCCTCGACGTCGGCCAGCCACAACACCGCCCGGGCCTCGGCCGGCAGGGCCATGAGGTCGCTCATGTCGGAGGGGTAGCTGTTCGGTGGCGGGGAGGCCTCGTCGCCCTGGAGGCGGTTCCGGGCCCGCCGCCACCGTCCCAGGCGGCGCCGCTCGTTGGAGGCGAGGTTGACCATCGTCCGGCGCAGGTAGGCCTCGGGGTTGTCGAGCCGGCTGAGCGGGCCCTTGCGCAGCGCCCGGGCGGTCGCTTCCTGGAGCAGGTCGTCGGGGTCGGTCTCCCGGGGTGCGACCACGGCGGCGAACCGGCGCAGGGTCGGGTAGATGCGGGCGAAGAGCTGGTCGTCGTCCTCGACGGGCGCGGCGCCCACATCGGTTTCGGGCGTGGCGCTCCAGTCCGACGACTGCGTGCGCGCGGCCACCGGTGGCCCCGGGATCGTCCCCATCCGCTCATCGACACCGATCGGCATGTGCTTGTGACACGCGGGTCGGATGTTATGGCTGAGGCCACCGGTGGAGGGCGCTCGGCTCAGCGGGCCGGCTGGCCCGTGTCCTGCCAGACGTTGGAGCTCTCCCACACCACGCCCGGCCCCGACGACAGGACCCCGTAGCGGTAGTTCCGGCCGAACACGTTGTTCCGGTAGTACGACGGGTCGGCGCCGCTCTTCCCGGAGTTGACGGTGTAGTTGCCGCCGTCCATGAGGTTGCCGTCGACCACCAGGCCCCGCATGGGGGCGGTGAGCGAGCCGATCTGGATGGCGGCGTTCATGGGGTCGCCGGTGTCGGCGTTGTAGGCCTGCAGGTTGTTGCGGCGGATCTGGATGTTGCTGCCCTTGCGGATCTGGATGGCGTCGTGGTGACCGCCCTCGACCCGGTGCAGGTGGTGGATGTAGCTGTCCTCGATCACGACGTTGTCACCCTCGATGCGGGGACCGTCCTTCACGTCGTGGATGTCGACCCGCCGCAGCGTGTACTCACCCGGGAGGATGGCGACGTTGGCCGTGCCGTTGCCGTCGATCTCGCTGTCCTCGACCAGCAGGTTCCGGCCTGACGACCGGATGGGGTAGGTGGCGGTGTTGTCGATGCGGGTGTTGCGGATGACCACGTCGTCGGCCTCGACCGTGATCGACCCGGTGACGTGCAGGTTCCCGACGACGGCCCCGTCGGTGGTGACCGTCACCGACCCGGACGGCCGCAGCGTGACGCCCGCGGGGACGCCGGTGCTCGACGCGTCGGGGAAGCGGCCGTCGCCCGGCGGTGGGGGTGTGGTGGTGGGCGGCGCCGTGGTGGACGGCGGCGCGGGGGTCGTGGTGGGCGGGGCTGGCGGGCGGGTGGTCGGCGGTGCGGGTGTCGTCGTCGGAGGGGTGGAGGGAGCAGGTGTGGCGGGCGGCGGTGTGGGTCCGTCGTCGCCGCCGACGTTGATGTCGACCGGCTCGCCGTCGGCGAAGGAGTCGGTCACCCGCACGTTGCCGCTGGCGGTCACGAACGGGACGCCGCAGCCGGTGACGTCGAGCCGGGTCGCCGTGTAGTTGCCGAACACCACGCCCTTGCCGCCGTTGAGGGCGTCGTCGGTGCAGACGACGTCGGTGTCCTCGACGATGGTGCCGTCGGCGCCGTCGAACACCCGGATCGTGTGGTAGCTGCTGCCGGTCACCCGGGTGCGGGTGATGCGCACGTCGTCGGCCTGCACCCAGATGGCGCCGCGGACGTCCATGGCGTCGATCACGGTGCCGTCCTGCTTCACGACGAGCTTGCCGGAGGGGGTGAGCTGCGTGCCCTCGGGCACCCCGTGGGCCTCGTCGCTCTCGTCACCGACCAGCGCGATCGGCGACATCGGCGCCACCGCCGACAGCCCCACCAACCCGACGATCCCGACCCCGAGCACGATCGTCCAGCGCAACGGCCGCCCGTT
Source organism: Acidimicrobiales bacterium (assembly GCA_035316325.1). Lineage (NCBI taxonomy): Bacteria > Bacillati > Actinomycetota > Acidimicrobiia > Acidimicrobiales > Acidimicrobiales bacterium. The sequence goes on along the minus strand of DATHJB010000049.1, from coordinate 321 downwards.
CTCCGCCAGCGACTCCGTCACATCCCGCCGCACGGACCGCTTCGGCCCGAAGATCCACGACTCCGGATGCTCCTGCCCCCGCTGCCTCTTCAAGAACCCCATGAAACCCAGCTCCCTCTGGCCGTCCATCGCTTCACGCCCAAAGACACCGCACCCCGCCACCCTGTGACGCAGCCGAGATTCGGTACTGCGAAATTGCGCTGATCAGCCCGCTACATGCGGGTTTTGGGACGCAATTTGGATCGTCGAGGGTCTACAGGAGGGTGAGCTGGGTGTCGGCGGGTGGGGGCGGAGGGGTGGATTGGGGATCGGGGCGGCGGG
>DATHJB010000048.1 GCA_035316325.1 Acidimicrobiales bacterium | reverse complement strand
ACCGGAAGGACCACCAGACCTGTGACCACCGAGCACCGAGGCGAGGCCGCAGCGGCGCAGCCCGACGGGCCGTCGTCGGAGGCGGAGCGGGCGGCGGCGAGCCTGCTCGACCTGTGGCAGCGGTGGGAGAACCCCGGCAGGTCGGCCAACCGGGGGCTCAACCTGCAGCGGATCGCGGCCGCAGCCATCGAGATCGCCGACGCCGACGGGCTGGCTGCCGTGTCGATGGCCCGGCTGGCCGAACGGCTCGGGTACACCACGATGGCGCTCTACCGGCACGTGTCCGGCAAGGACGAGCTGCTGGAGCTGATGCCCGAGGCGGTGTTCGGCTCCATCCGGTTGGACATCCCGGAGGGGACGGCCTGGCGACCGGGGATCGAGCAGTGGTCCCGGGAGGTCCTGCGGCCCTACGTGGCCTCGCCATGGCTGACGGAGATCAACCCCACCGGCCTGAACAGCCCGTCACAGCTGGCGGCCATGGACCAGGGGCTGCGGCTGCTCGACGGCACAGGCCTGCCGCTGCCGGAGCAGGCGGCGATCCTGCTGGCCGTCAGCGGGCACATCGCCAGCCATGCACGCCTCTTGGCCAACATCTCGCGGACGGCATCCGGGGAGGGGGCGCCGATGGGCACGCTGATGGCCCACATCGTCGGTAGCGGCCGGCTGCCCTGGGTGGAAGCCGCGATCAACGGGGGGATCTTCGTGCCCAACGAAGACGACCCCGACGACTTCGAGTTCGGCCTCGCCCTCATCCTCGACGGGGTCGAAGCCCTCATCGCCCGCAGCGCCCCCGACAGCTGACAAGCGGCGACAGACAGCCTCCCTCACGGCTAACAGGTTGCTAGCAGCTCGCTAACAGCGCCATCCGTATGGTCGCTCCACCACGACGGGACCAACCGCTCGTGGTGCGCAATCGACGTCGAGAAGGAGAACCACCATGCGATGGAGCATGCGAACGATGGTCGGGGCCAGCGTCATGGCTGCCGCCGCCATCCTGCCCCTGGGAGCCACGGCTCACGCCACAGCCACAGCCGACGCCACACCTGCGGACTCCGCCACAGCGGCCGCGGGGTGGAAGCGGTCAGCTCGCTTCGCGACCTATGCCGCTTGCAACCGGGTGCGGAGCCAGATGGTGTCCCTCGGCTACGCGACGCAGCCCTGCTACCTGATCGACTACCCCCCGGGCCAGACCACCCCCGGACTACCGGCCGAGGGCTGGTACTACAACATCTGGAAGTAGGAGCGCCCGGATCGAGGCTCGACGGCACCGGCGGGCCAGGGTCTACGCCGGACCTTCGGAACCCGAACGCCGTCGCCGCCGCTTGCGTGCAGCGGAGAACCTCTCGACCTGCGGGATGACGAGGTGCATCAGGCGGGCGTTCGACCCGGCGAGGCGTTGGAGACGGCCACCGAGGGGTGGGAAGACGACCTCGAGCGGGCTGGTATCGATCGCATCGTTGATGGACCGACCTATCACCTCCGGCGCCGTGGCCTTCTCCGCGAAGGCCAGGACGGCGCTGGGGTCGGCCATCTCCTGCTCGAGCATCGGCGTCTGGACTGAGGGTGGGTGGATGATGCTGAACCGGATCGGGCTGTCCCGCTCCTCCATGACCAGCGCGTGGTGGAACGCTCTGATGGCGTGCTTGGTCGCCCCGTAGGTCGAGTAGCCCGTCAGGGGCAGGAACGACGTCATGCTGCACACGTTGACGATGTGGCCGTGGGCCTGCTCGCGCATGAGGGGTAGCGCGGTCATCACGCCGTTGAGGACGCCGAAGTAGTTGACGTCCATCATGTCCCGGTGCTGATCGAGCGACAGGTCCCGGGCGAAGCCGGTGTGGATGATGCCTGCGTTGTTGACGAGGACGTCGATCGCGCCGAAGCGGTCGCGCACCGCGTCCCACGCTCCCGTCCAGTCCTCGACGGACCTGACGTCGAGGTGGACGGCCAGGGCGTCGGGGCCGAGCTCGGCGCAGAGCGCGTCTGCTGCGGCGAGGTCGATGTCGCAGACCGCCACCCGGTGGCCGCGACCGATGGCCTCCTTCGCAGCGGCCGCGCCGATCCCGCTGCCGGCGCCCGTGATCACCACCGTCCGGTGCGCTCGCGAGGCGGCGGTGGAGGATCGCTCGAGGCCCAGCATGCTCGCAGAGTACCCAGGCCGGCTGATCGCCTCGGGACGGGGTGTTGTAGACAGAATCCGGAATCGGACGCGGTGGGCGCCTGACCCGGAGGAGACCGATGAGCGGTGCGGATCTGGTGAGCACGCGGGAGCAGCGGTACCGGATGTACGTCGGCGGTGCGTGGGTGCCGGCGGCCGACGGGGGTGTGTACCCGACCGTCAACCCCTACACCGGCACGGCCTGGGCGAACGTGCCCGACGGCGGCGCGGAGGACGTCGACCGGGCGGTCCGGGCCGCTCGCGCCGCGCTCGATCACGGACCGTGGCGGACGATGTCGGCGTCGCGGCGGGGTCGTCTGCTGACCGACCTGTCGGAGCTGCTGGAGCGTGACGCCGAGCGGCTGGCCGAGATCGAGACCCGCGACAACGGCAAGCTCCTCCGCGAGACCCGGGCCCAGATGCACCACGTCCCCGGCTTCTTCCGCTACTTCGGCGGGGCGGCCGACAAGCTGGAGGGCGCGGTGATCCCCGCCGACCATCCCGGCTTCCTCGTCTACACCCGCCACGAGCCGGTGGGCGTGGTGGGGGCGATCATCCCCTGGAACGTGCCGCTGCTCCTGCTGGCCGGCAAGGTGGCCCCGGCGCTGGCGGCCGGCTGCACCGTCGTGATCAAGCCCTCCGAGCACACGCCGGCCTCGGCGCTGGAGCTCGCCCGGCTGGCGGAGGAGGCCGGCTTCCCACCGGGCGTCGTCAACGTCGTCACCGGGTGGGGTCCCCCGACCGGAGCGGCGCTGGCGGCGCACCCACTGGTCGACCGGATCTCCTTCACCGGGTCGGACGCGACCGGCCGCGAGGTCGTGAAGGCCGGCGTCGCCAACCTCACCCGCGTCATCCTGGAGCTGGGCGGGAAGTCGCCGAACCTGGTCTTCGCCGACGCCGACCTCGACTCGGCCACCAACGGCATCGCCACCGGGATCTTCGGCGCCGGCGGCCAGTCGTGCCTGGCCGGCTCACGGCTGCTGGTCCAGCGGGAGGTCCACGACGAGCTGGTGGACCGTCTGGTCGCCCGGGCCGACGCCCTCACGCTCGGCGACCCGATGGCCGCCGCCACCGACATCGGCCCGATGGCGATGCAGGGCCAGTTCGACAAGGTGGTGCAGTTCTTCGACGTCGCTCGGGCCGAGGGCGCGTCGGTCGCGGCCGGGGGAGCGGCGGCCCCCGACGCCGGGCCGCTGTTCGTGCGCCCGACCGTTCTGACCCGGGTGCGCAACGACATGCGCGTGGCCCAGGACGAGATCTTCGGCCCGGTGCTCAGCGTCGTGCCTTTCCGGGACGAGGAGGAGGCGGTCAGGCTGGCGAACGACACCCGCTTCGGGCTGGCGGCGGCCGTGTGGACGCGCGACGTCCACCGCGCCCACCGTGTGGCGCACGAGGTGCGGGCCGGCACGGTGTGGGTGAACGCCTACCGCACGCTGGGGTTCAACGTGCCCTTCGGCGGCTACCGGGACAGCGGCTGGGGTCGCGAGAACGGCTTCGACGCGATGCGGGAGTACACCGAGACGAAGTCGGTCTGGGTGGAGACGTCCGGTTCCTGGTGAGCCGGGCACCCCGCCCCGAAGGCCCGAAGGTCAGGCCTCGGCCTTCCAGGCCCGGGCGACGTCGTCGAGCCCCACCACGTTGCCGATGTGCTCGCGGAACTCCTTCTCGACCTGCTGCTGCAGCTCGGGGCTGCCGGCGGTGGTGGCCTCCGACACGAGGACCGGGTGGAAGCCGCGCATGAGGCCGTCGACCGCCGTGTAGCGGACGCAGATGTCGGTGGTGGCCCCGGCGTAGACGGCGGTGTCGCGACCGATCGCCTGCAGCGTGGCCTCGAGCTCGGTGTAGAGGAAGCCCGAGTAGCGGTGCTTGGTGACGACGTGCTCGTCGTCGCGGGGCGCCACCCCGTAGAACTCGGCGCCCCAGGTGCCGTCCTCCACGAGCGGGATCCGGTCGACCGGGAGGCGGGTGGCGGCGCGGCCCCGGGCGACCCAGCCCTTCGTGTTGAACCACTTGCCGTGGGTCTGGCGGATGAAGATCCGCGGCACGTCGGCGGCCCGGGCCAGCTCGATGGCGCGGTTGACGTGGGCGACGACGGGCTGGAACTTCGTGACGTCGGCACCCATCTTGGCGAAGGCGCCGTCGTCGTGGAGGTAGTCGTTCTGCATGTCGATGACGAGCAGCGCGCAGCGGGCGGGATCGATGATGTCGCCCGGGTCGGTCAGGTCGGTCAGGTCGTCAGGCATGGTCGTCCCTCGTGCCGCGGGATGAGGCATGCATATTGTATACGATCTAGGAGGATGCGACGGTCGCCCGGCGGAACGAGGTGTGCGCGGCCACGACGTGGGCCTCCGCCAGCTTGCCGGCCAGCCTCTCGTCGTGGGCGCTGATGGCGTCGACCAGAGCGGTGTGCTCGTCGACGGCGTGCGCCGGGTGGGTGCCGGTCATGCTCTGGCTGAAGATCCACTGCATGCGATGGCGCAGCGACACCATGACGTCGCGCAGGTAGCCGTTGCTCGCCACCCGGTGGACGCGCTCGTGGAACTCGGTGTTCAGCGAGGTCAGCCGGTTCCTGTCGCCCCGCTCGACCGCCCGGGACGCCGCCTCGAGGGTGCGGCGCAACGCCCGTACGTCGTCGTCGGTCGCCCGGCGGGCGGCCAGGAGCGCCGCCAGGCCCTCGAGCACCCGCCGGATCTCGAAGATCTCGTCGACCTCCTCCTCCGACATCGTGGCGACCACCGCCCCCCGGCGGGGCATCATCTCCACGAACCGCTCGGATTCGAGCACCCGCAGTGCCTCCCGCACGGGGTTGCGCGAGACGCCCAGATCCTCGGCGAGCCGGTCCTCGATCAGGCGCGCACCCGGCGCGAAGTGCCCGGTGATGATCATGCTGCGGATCTCGTCACGGACCACGTCGCGCAGCGGGGGATGGGTGGCGCCGACGGTCATTGTCGCTGCTCCTCGCCTCGTGAGCATCGTGGTCCGATCGTGTTCGCGGCGACCTGAGGCCGGGACCGAGATCGTCCGCTGGACGGTCGTCGGTGTCAAGCACCGCGGCCGTTCGGCCCTTGTTTCCATTCCGTTAAGGCTTCCGTCGGCCCATTGACCAGCGGAAACTCCTCTGCCTATTGTCGATTGTATCCAATATGCGGAGGATGTCATGGGCAAGCGACCCGGTCGCAACATCGCTCTTTCCTTGCTGCTGACCGCGGGCGTCGCCGCCTGCGGTGGCGACGACGACGGAGCATCGAACGAGGGCGGCACGTCCTCCGGGGCGGGAGGCGCCGGTGGGATCACCATCGCCATCGGGTCCGAGCCGACGACGCTCGACCCCCAGCTGCGCGACGACGGGGGTGAGCGGGCGGTCAACGACAACGTCTACGAGGCGCTGCTCGGACGGGACGCCGAGGGCGAGCTCGTCCCCGTGCTCGCCGCCGAGCTGCCCGTGCAGATCGACGACACCACCTGGGAGGTCACCCTCCGGGAGGGCGTCGAGTTCCACAACGGCGAGCCGTTCGACGCCGCTGCCGTCGTCGCCTCGTTCGAGCGGATCCTCGACCCGTCGCTCCAGTCGGAGCAGGAGACCTTCTACGACGGCATCGCCTCCGTGGAGGCGGTCGACCCGACGACCGTTCGGTTCCTCACCGACGGCGCCCAGCCGGTCCTGCCGTCCAAGCTGTACTGGCTGAAGATCGTGCCCCCGGCGCACTCCGCCGAGACGGGCTTCGACAGCGAGCCCATCGGGACCGGGCCCTACAAGTTCGTCGAGTGGCGCCGGGGCCAGGACGTGGTCCTCGAGGTCAACGACGCCTACTGGGGTGAGGCCCCGAGCATCGACCAGGTGACGTTCCGCTTCGTCGACGAGGCCGGCACCCGCCTGTCCGGCCTGCTCTCCGACGAGTTCGACATCGTGACCAACCTCCCGCCCGAGGACGTCGAACGGGCGCCCCAGTCGGCGCACGTCGTCGGCCTGGAGCATCCGATGATCATCCTCAACTCGATGGAGGGCATCACCGCCGACGTCAAGGTGCGCCAGGCGCTCAACTACGCCGTCGACAAGGAGGCCATCGCCGAGGAGCTCTACGGCGGCTTCGCCCGGGTCGACGACTGCCAGTACATGAGCCCGGCGTGGTTCGGCTACAACCCCGACCTCGAGGCCTACCCGTACGACCCCGACAAGGCCCGCGATCTGCTCGAAGAGGCCGGCGTGGTCGGCGAGACGATCGAGTTCACGAGCGAGTCGGGCCGCTGGCTCAAGGACCGCGAGCTCACCGAGGCCGTGGCCAACTTCTGGACCGAGGTGGGCCTCGAGGTCAAGGTCGAGTTCTACGAGTTCGACGAGTACCTCAACCGGCTCTACGACGAGGAGGTCCGCCCCCAGGCGGTCTTCATCTCGACCTCGAACGAGCTCTTCGACGGCAGCCGGGTGGCGTCGTACTCCTACATGCCCTCGGGCGTGACGGGCTCGAACGACGATCCCGAGATGGAGCGGCTCGGCTCCGAGGCTGCGGTCGAGACCGACGTGGCGACTCGGGAGACGCTCTACCACGACATGCTCGAGCGGGGCTGTGACCAGGCGTACCACACGTACCTCGTCAACATCGAGGACACCTACGGCCTGTCCGAGCGGGTCGAGTGGCAGCCCCGGGTCGACTCGAAGCTCATCGTCGCCGAGATGAAGCTCTCCTGAGGCAGGGGGATGGTCCGGTTCGCAGTGCGGAGGATCCTCCAGGGGTTCGTCGTGATCTTCGGGGTGACGACGGTCGTGTTCGTCGTCACCCGGTTGATCGGCGATCCCGTCCGGATGATGCTCCCGATGGAGGCCACGAACGAGGAGCGCGACGCCTTCGCTCGTGAGCTCGGGTTCGACCGGCCCATCCCCACCCAGTTCGTCGACTTCCTCGGCGACCTGGTCCGGTTCGACTTCGGCGACTCGCTGTGGCAGCGCCGCCCGGCGCTCGACATCGTGCTCGAACACCTGCCCCGGACCTTCAGCCTGGTGGGGGCGGGGATGGGGCTGGCGATCGTGCTGTCGCTCGCCATGGGGCTGGCCTCGGCGCTGCGTCCCGGCAGCCTGCTCGACCGCATCATGGTCACGACGAGCCTGGCGGGGCTGTCCATCCCCGAGTTCTGGCTCGGCCTGCTCCTGATCATGGTCTTCGGCGTGCAGCTCGGCTGGTTCCCGACGTCGGGGACCGGCTCGTTCGGGCACATGGTCCTGCCGACCGTCACGCTGGCCCTGCCCATCGCCGGGCGCCTGGCGATGATGGTGCGCTCGACGATGATCGACGAGCTCAACCGCCAGTGGGTGCGCACCGCCAGGGCGAAGGGGATGCCGTTCCGGCGGACGGTGGGCGTCCACGCGCTCCGCAACGCCGCGGTGCCGGTGGTCACGCTGGCGGGCTGGGAGCTCATCCGCGCGCTCGCCGGCTACGCGGTGGTGGTCGAGACCGTCTTCGCCTGGCCCGGCATCGGCTTCCTCGCCCTGCAGGCCGTCAGCCGCCAGGACCTCATGCTGCTCCAGGCCATCGTGTTCGTGGTGGCGGTGCTCGTCGTCGTGGTCAACGTGGCGATCGACGTCGCCTACAAGGCCATCGATCCCCGGATCGAGCTGACATGAGCCGGGCCCGCGGCGTGGTCGCCGACCTGTGGCGCGACAAGTTCGCGTTCCTGGCGGTGCTGTTCCTCCTCGTCCTCGTCCTGGCCGCGTTGTTCGCACCGCTCGTCGCCCCGCACGACCCGGCCGCCCAGTCGCTCGCCGGCCGGCTCCTGCCCCCCGGGTGGTCGAAGGGGGGCGACTGGAGCCACCCGCTCGGCACCGACAACCTGGGCCGCGACGTGCTCTCGCGCGTCATCCACGGCTCCCGGGTGTCGCTCACGGTGGGGCTCGCGGTGGTGTTGTTCTCGGGGCTGCTGGGCGTCGGGCTCGGGCTGCTCGCCGGCTATCGGGGTGGTCGCCTCGACGCCGTCGTCATGCGGGCGGTCGACACCCAGACGGCGTTCCCGGGCCTGCTCCTGGCGCTGACCATCCTCGCCGCCCTCGGACCGAGCGTCACGACGGTGATCGTCGTCCTCGGCCTCAACGGCTGGATGGTGTACGCCCGCGTGGCGCGGGCCACCGTGCTCTCGATCAAGGAGATGCCCTACGTGGAGGCGGCCGAGGTCGTGGGCTGCCGGCCGCGCCGGGTGGTGCTGCGCCACATCTTCCCCAACCTGGTGTCGCCGGTGATGACGCTGGCCATCCTGGAGCTGGCCCGCATCGTGCTCACCGAGGCGACGCTGTCGTTCCTCGGCGTCGGCATCCAGCCGCCCGACACCTCGTGGGGCCTCGACGTCGCGATCGGCAAGGACTACGTGTACAGCGCCTGGTGGCTGGTCACGTTCCCTGGCCTCGCCATCGCCCTCACCGTGCTGTCGGTGAACCTCTCCGCCAGCTGGCTGCGGGTGTACACCGACCCGGAGGAGCGCGACAAGCAGTTCGCGGCGCTCGCCATCGCCGCCGAGGGACGGTCCCGATGACCGCACGGACCGAACGACCCGGGCACCTCCTCGAGGTCGACGACCTCCACGTCGAGTTCATCACCCGGCGCGGCGTCGCTCAGGCCGTGCGCGGCGTCTCCCTGCACGTCGACGCGGGCGAGACGGTGGGCCTCGTCGGCGAGTCGGGCTCCGGCAAGAGCGTCACGTCGACGGCCATCCTCGGCATGGTCGAGCTGCCCGGGCGGATCGTCAGCGGCGACGTCCGCTGGCGGGGCGAGTCGATGGTCAACGGCCCCGGGGCCGCCCGGCGGGCGGCCGCCGTGCGGGGCAAGGAGATCTCGGTGGTCTTCCAGGACCCGATGACCTCGCTCAACCCGCTGTTCACGGTGGGCGCCCAGATCGCCGAGGTGCTGCGCTTCCACCTCGGGATGTCGCGACGCGACGCGTCGAACCGGGCGGTCGAGCTGCTCGACCTCGTCGGCATCCCGAACCCGCGCGCCCGCGCCCGCCAGCACCCCCACGAGTTCTCGGGCGGCATGCGGCAGCGGGCGCTCATCGCCATGGCGCTCGCCTGCGAGCCGAAGCTGCTCATCGCCGACGAGCCCACCACCGCGCTCGACGTGACGATCCAGGCCCAGATCCTGGAGCTGCTCACCGAGCTGCAGGCTGCGCTCGGGCTCGCCGTCCTGCTCATCACCCACGACCTCGGCGTCGTCGCGGGGCTGTGCCACCGCGTCGAGGTCATGTACGCCGGGCGGCTGGTGGAGCGCGCCTCGACCCGGGACCTGTTCGGGACGCCGCAGCACCCCTACTCGGCCGGGCTGCTCGCCTCGACGCCGCGCCTCGACGAGCGGCTGGCGCGGTTGGTCGCCATCGACGGAGTGCCGCCCGACCCCCGCGCACCCGCACCCGGCTGTGCGTTCGAGCCCCGGTGCTCGATCTCGGGCCACCGCTGCACCGAGGAGGACCCGGAGCTGGTCACCTTCGCTGCGGGGCGGGCCGTCGCCTGCTGGGAGCGGGCGGCCGGCGGAGGTGCCGACCGTGACTGAGGCCGTGACCGGGGCCGAGGCCCAGCCGCTGCTCGACGTCAGGGAGCTGTCGGTGCGCTTCCCGGTGGCGTCCGGGTTCTTCGGCCGCTCGACCCGCGAGGTCTTCGCCGTCGACGAGGTGTCGTTCACGATCGGCCGGGGCGAGACGCTCGGGCTCGTCGGGGAGTCGGGCTCCGGCAAGACGACCACCGGGCGGGCCGTGCTGCGCCGCCTCCCCGTCACGTCCGGCGAGATCCACTTCCGCGGCCAGGACATCACCGCGGTCAAGGGCAAGGAGCTGCGGGGGCTGCGCCAGCACATGCAGCTGGTGTTCCAGGACCCCTACGCCAGCCTCAACCCCCGGATGTCGGTGCAGGACATCATCGCCGAGCCGCTGATCGTGCACGGCCGGGCGCGCTCGACGCGGGAGGCTCTGCCCCGGGTCCACGAGCTCCTGCGGTTGACGGGCCTGCCCGAGGACGCCGCCGGGCGCTACCCCCAGGCCTTCAGCGGCGGTCAGCGCCAGCGCATCGGGATCGCCCGCGCCCTGGTGATCGACCCGGAGCTGATCATCGCCGACGAGCCCGTCTCCGCGCTCGACGTGTCGATCCAGGCCCAGGTCGTCAACCTGTTGCAGGACCTGCAGCAGGAGCTGGGCCTGTCCTACCTCTTCATCGCCCACGACCTGTCGGTCGTCCGCCACATCTCCGACCGGATCGCCATCATGTACGCCGGCCGGATCGTGGAGACGGCCTCGTCCGACGCCATCTACGAGGCGCCGCGGCACCCGTACACCAAGGCGTTGCTGTCGGCCGTGCCGATCCCGGACCCCGACGTCGCCGCGCAGCGCACGAGGATCGTCCTGAGCGGCGAGATGCCCGACGTCGTCGACCCGCCGGCGAGCTGCCGGTTCGCGACGCGCTGCCCCTACCGGCAGCCGGAGCGCTGCGACACCGAGACGCCGCCGCTCCGGGCCGTCGACGGCGGCCAGTGGGTCGCCTGCCACTACGCCGAGGACATCGACGCCGGCCGCATCCGGCCGTCGTACGAGCCGACGCCGGCGGCCCCCTGACCGCGCCCGCCGCGTCCTCGGCTCCGCCTGAGTCCCCGCCCGGGCGCGAGCGCCAGCGCCGACGCTGGCGTGAGCGGGTGGCGCCCGAGCACGCGGTGGCGGTCGTGTTCGTGGTCGCCATGTTCATGACGATCATGGACTCGACCGTGGTCAACGTGGCCGTCCCCACCCTCGCCCGGGACTTCGACGCCAGGACCTCGGTCGAGTGGGTGGTCACCGGGTACCTGCTGAGCCTGGCGATCTGGATCCCCACCTCGGGCTGGATCGGCGACCGCTTCGGCACGAAGCGGGTGTTCCTGGCGGCGCTGGTCATCTTCGTGGTGGCCTCGCTGCTCTGCGGCGCCGCCACGTCGCTCGGGCAGCTCACGGCGTTCCGGGTCGTGCAGGGGATCGGCGGCGGGCTGATGATGCCGGTCGGCACCGCGCTGCTGTTCCGGGCGTTCCCGCCGGAGCAGCGCGCCCGCGCCTCGCGGGTCCTCATCGTCCCCACGGTGGTGGCGCCGGCCGCCGGGCCGGTGGTCGGCGGCCTGCTGGTCGACCAGCTGTCCTGGCGTTGGGTGTTCGCCGTGAACGTCCCCATCGGGGTGGCGGCCATCGTGTTCGGGGCCGTCTTCCTGGTGGAGCACCGGGAGGAGGAGGCCGGGTCGTTCGACAGCGCCGGCTTCGTGCTGTCGGGCGTGTCGCTGGGGGCCGTGCTCTACGCGATCAGCCAGGGGGCCGTGGCCGGCTGGACGTCGCCGCCCGTGCTGCTCGCCGCCCTCGCCGGTGTCGTCGGATCGGTGCTGCTGGTACGGGTGGAGCTCGCGCTGCGGGCGCCGATGCTCGACCTGCGGCTGCTGGGCGACCGGCTCTTCCGGACGAGCAACCTCGTCTGCCTGTTCTCGTACTCGAGCTTCCTGGGCCTGCTCTTCGTCATGTCCCTCTACCTCCAGCGGAGCCGGGGGGCATCCGCCCTGGAGACGGGGCTCACGACGTTCCCCGAGGCGCTCGGGGTCCTCGCCGCCGCCCAGGTCGTCAGCCGGGTGTACATGACGGTCGGCCCGCGCCGCCTGATGACCGGCGGTCTCCTTGCGCTCGCCGCGCTCGCCGTGGCCATGGCGGTGCTCGTCGACGACGTCGGCCTGTGGGGGATCCGGGCGCTCATGTTCGGGATGGGGTGCGCGATGGGTTGCGTGTTCATGCCGCAGCAGGCGGCCACGTTCGCCACCATCTCGGCCCGCGACACGGGTCGGGCGTCGGCGATCTACAGCATGCAGCGCCAGATCGGGGCCGCGCTCGGGGTGGCCGTCCTCGCCACGGTCCTGGCCCGGTCCGGCTCGGACGCGACGCCCGCGTCGTACCGACCGGTGTTCGTCACCGCGGCGCTCCTGGCCCTGGTCGGCGCCGCGGTCGCCCGCACCATCCACGACCACGACGCCGCCGGCACGATGCACCCCAAACCCCCGGCGACACCTCCACCCGCTTGATCGGCTCGGCTGCGGCCGCGACGCCGGGTCACGTTCGGTGAGGGGTGGGCTCGTTCCCGGCCGGTGCTTCCTGTGGCCGGAGCCTGCGACCGAGCCAGGCGGCCGCGCCGCCGAGGCCGGCCGACAGTACGACCACCACGACGACCGTGTAGCGAGCGTCGTCGTGCGCGGCCTGGGCGGCCTCGCTGGTGGGACGGGTGACCTCGCGGTCGAGCTCGCGGAGCGTGCTCTCGAGACGAGACAGCAGGCGCTCGTCGACCGCCCCGCTGGCCTCGGCGGCATCGACCAGCTCGGCCTCGCGGGCGATGACGTCCTCCCCGAGCGCTGCGTCGCTGGTCCCGACCCACTCGAACACCTCGTCGAGCTGGGCCTGCAGCTCGGGGTCGTCGGTCGGGGACTCCGAGTCCAACCCGACCACACCGACCGCTTCGTTCAGCCGGGCACCGATGACGGCCTTCAGGTCCGCCATCTCGCCCTGGACCACCGCGTGGCGACCCCATGCATCGTCGAGGCGGTCGACGGCACGCCAGACGGCCACGCCGCCGAGGACGCCGACGAGCAGGGTGGAGGCCAGGGCGGCCTGACGCAGGACCCCCAGCCGTCTCGCCGCCGCCCGCTCTGCCGGCTGCGCTTGTTCCTGTTCTCGA
>DATHJB010000047.1 GCA_035316325.1 Acidimicrobiales bacterium | reverse complement strand
CCGGCGCCGTGCTCGACGTGGGCTGCGGGCCCGGGCACCTCACCGCACACCTGCGCTCGCTGGAGGTCGACGCGACCGGTCTCGACCTGGTGCCCGAGTTCATCGACCACGCCCGCGTCACACACCCCGACGGCCGCTACGCGCTCGGCTCGATGCACCAGCTCCCCGCCCCCGACCGTTCCATCGCCGGCATCCTGGCGTGGTACTCCCTGATCCACCTGCCGCCAGACGATCTCGACGGCGTGCTCGCCGAGCTGCGGCGGGCGATGGCCCCGGCCGGCACGCTGGTCGTCGGGTTCTTCGACGGCGACGAGGTCGTGGCCTTCGAGCACAAGGTCACCACGGCCTACTACTGGCCGGCCGACGCGTTCGCCGAGCGGCTACGACAAGCAGGCTTCACGGAGATCGAGCGCCAGCGGCGGCCCGGCGTCGCCGAACCCGGCCATCGGCCCCACGCCGCAATCGCGGCGATCGCCACCTGATCTTCAACCGTCAAGCAGGACAACCAGCTTCTTCGGAGCGATGAGCCGGTACGCGTCCTCGACTATGGCGGCAACTTCGTCCCAGTCGACATCGACATCGAGCCGCACGCCGAGCCACCCGCTCGGTCCGACATACGGCGGTCGGTAGAACCGCGCTGGGTCCTCCTCGATCATCGCCTCCTGCACGCCGGACGCCGCCGGCGCCCAGAAGCCGACGACGGGACGTCACAGCGGAGCGGTGAGTGCCAGGGTGAGGCGGCGGAGGGCGATGTCCATGTCGGCGCGGGCTGCGGCAGGGTCGTCGGCCTGGGCGATGTAGAGAGCGGCTTCGTCCACGGCGCCGACGAGGACGTGCGTGAGGGCCTGGACGGGCTGGGCCGGGAGGGAGCCGCGGTCGATGCCGTCCTGGAGGAGGGCCGCGATGAGCCCGACGGTGTGGCGAAGGCAGATCTCGCGCCAACTGACCCACCCCAGGACCGACGGACCATCGAGCAGCACGATGCGCTGCAGATCAGGTTCGCTGCTGGCGTCGAGAAACGCGCCGGCTCCGGCGAGGAGCATGCCGGTGGTGTCGTTCGGGTCGAAGCCGGTCACGGCGCCGGCGACCCGTTGGGCGATCTCCGCTTCGACCTGGTCGAGGACGGCTGCGAACAGGTCGGCCTTGTCGGTGAACTGGTGGTAGAGGGCGCCGCGGGTCATGCCCGCCGCGCGGGCGACCCGCTCGGCGCCGACGTCGGCGAACCCCTCGGAGCCGAACAGCCGGCGGGCCGCGGCGATCAGAGCGGCCCGTGTCTCCGCTGTGCGCTCGTGCTGTGTTCGTCGTGCCGTGGGTGCACCCTTTGACACCAGACCAACTTTCATACAGACTGCATGTAACTTCCATACACATTGTATGGAATGTCTGGAGGGACCGGAGAGATCATGCCAACTGTCGACCTTTCCATCGGCCCCGTCGACTATCGGGTCTTCGGGCCCGACGCCGTCGGTGCGCCAGTCGCCGTGTTCGTCCACGGCTTCCTTGTCAACGGCACTCTGTGGGATCCGGTGGCGGAGCGGCTGGCGGCCGACGGCGTGCGCTGCATCGTTCCCGACTGGCCGCTCGGCGCCCACCGTCGACCGGCGGACCCCGACGCCGAGCTGTCGCCCGTCGCCGTCGCCGACGCCATCCTGGCCATGCTCGACGCCCTGGACCTCCACGACGTGGTCCTGGTCGGCAGCGATACCGGAGGCGGCTTGTGCCAGCTCGCGCTGCGGGGCGACGCCCACCGGGTGGGAGGGCTCGTGCTCACCAACTGCGACGCCTTCGAGCAGTTCCCGCCACGGTTCTTCGTACCGCTGTTCGCCATGGCCCGCTACCGCGCCGCCGTCTGGTCCCTCGCCCAGCAGACCCGGCTGCGCGCCGTACGTCACTC
The DNA here is from genome assembly GCA_035316325.1 of Acidimicrobiales bacterium. Taxonomy (NCBI): domain Bacteria; kingdom Bacillati; phylum Actinomycetota; class Acidimicrobiia; order Acidimicrobiales; species Acidimicrobiales bacterium. The sequence continues at coordinate 1,038 of DATHJB010000047.1, read as the reverse complement.
GCCTCTGGCCTTCGGACCGCTGCTCAACCACCCTGTGCCCGCCGAGCTGACCCGAGGCTGGATCCAGCCGCTCCTGGACAGCGCAGCCATCCGGCGCGACGTCACCCGCTTCGCCCGCGGCCTGCAACGCACCGAGCTCGTCGACGCCGCCGCCTGGCTGGGCCGCTTCACCGGTCCCGTGCGCCTCGTATGGGGCACCCGCGACAAGCACTTCACCATCGAGCTCGGCCGGCGGTTGGCGGCCGCCTTCCCCAACGCCCAGCTCGACGAGGTTCCCGACGCCACCACCTTCGTGTCCATCGATCGACCCGACACGATCGCCGACGCCACGCGCGACGTCGCCGGCAACATCGCGGGGCGGACCAGAGACGGAACCGCCCGCTGACCCGCCCAGCCGTGAACCAGCCCGCAAGCCCAAACCGCCGATCTGGGCGGAGGTCACCCATCCCGTGACGTGGGGCGCCGTGCGCCTGGACCTGTCGCATGGGCGTCCTGGGGATGTCTTCAAGCACCCGCGCGAGTCGCGCGGATAGGTGACCATCCACCGGTCGTCGGGTTGTCCCGGTTTTGATCCCGGGTGCAGCCAACAACGACGACACGGTGGAGGTCCCGGTCATCATGCGCGCGGTGGAGCCCGAAGTGGTGGAGGTCGTCTGGACAACGCTCGAGTCGCTCCTGCCACCCCACGTCGAGACCCACCCGTTGGGTTGCCACCGACCCCGCGTTCCTGATCGGGTCTGCTTCCGGGGGATCCTGATCCGCCTCGTGACCGGCTCATCGTGGGTCGACATCGAAGCCATCCTCGACCACCAGGTGTCGGACACCACGCTTCGAGCGCGACGCGACGAGTGGATCGACGCCGGTGTGTTCGACGCCCTCGAAGCCCAAGCGAAGGCGGCGTTCGACCGGATCATCGGTCTCGACCTCTCCGAAGTCAGCCTCGACGGGTCCCTGCACAAGGCGCCCTACGGCGGCGAAGGAACCGGCCCCAACCCCACCGACCGAGTGAATCGCCCTGGGTCTGGTGGAGGCTCGGGC
>DATHJB010000046.1 GCA_035316325.1 Acidimicrobiales bacterium | reverse complement strand
TGTGGCAGCCGCCGGAGAGCAGTGTGTGGCACGGGGTGGACCGTGAGCTGGCCCGCGTGCTCCACGGCGAGCAGGAGTTCGTCTTCCACGGGCCGCTGCCGCAGGCCGGCGGTCGGCTGCGGGCGGTCGAGCGCATCGACGACGTGTACGAGAAGGTGGGCAAGCGCGGCGGTGTGATGCACTTCACGGTGATCACCATCGAGTTCCGCGACGGCGACGGGCAGCTGGTCGCCGAGTCCAGGCAGACGCAGATCGCGACCAGCCAGGCCCCGAGCGGAGACTGACGTGAGCATCACATGGGACGATCTCACGGTCGGCGACGAGCTGCCGGCGAGGACCTTCGGTCCCGTCGAGCGAACCGACCTCATCCGCTACGCAGGGGCGTCGGGCGACTTCAACCCGAACCACACGATCGACGACAGCGCCCGGTCCGCCGGCTTCCCCTCGGTGTTCGCACATGGGATGTTCCACGCCGGCGTCATGGCGACGGTGCTGACCGACGCCTTCGGCAGTCGGTCGGTCCGCCGGCTCCGCGTCCAGTTCCGCGAACAGGTCTGGCCCGGCGACCTGCTGACGTTCACCGGGTCGGTCACCGCCCGCGACGAGGTGCGTCGCGCGGTCGAGCTCGAGCTCACGTGCACCCGCGAGGGTGGCGGAACGGCCTTGCGCGGCTGGGCCACCTGCGTGGTGGATACGGATCTCGTGGCCGCGACAGGCGGCACCGACGGCACCGACAGAGCTGCCCGAGCACCTGGAGCACCCGGCGCGGCCGATGGAGGCTGAGCCGGCCCTTCGCCAGCTCCTTCGGCCCGGCGCCCGCCTGGCCTGGGGCGATGGCTGCGGCTCGCCGAACGCGCTCGCCGGCGACGTGAGCCGGGTGGCCCACTCGATCCACGACATCGACCTCGTGCTCGGCTGGGTGCCGTCGGGGAGCCTCCGCCTCGACCTCGGTGCCTTCGCCTCGGTGCGCACGTTCATGGGCGGCTACGGCCTGCGCGGCCCGATCGACGACGGCCGTGCCCGCTACGTCGTGTGCCGCCTGGGCGCCACGCCCGCGCTGCTCCATGGGGCGTTGCGCCCTGACGTCCTGGTGGCGTCGGTGCGGCGGAGCGGCGACGGGCATCGGTTCACCACCGAGTCGGCGTGGCAACGAGCCGCCGTCGACGCCGGGGCCGTGGTCGTCGCCGTCGAGCGCCCGGGCGCGCCAGGGCTCGAAGACGGCCCGGTGCTGCCGAGCGAGCAACTCGTGATCGTGGGGTCGAGCGACGCGCCGCCGATCGTCGCCGACTGGGGCGAGCCGTCGGGCATCCACCGGGGGGTGGCCGAGCGCGTCGTGCCGCTCATCCCGCCCGGATCCCGTGTGCAGTACGGCCCCGGAGCGGTCGGCACCGCGGTGCTCGACGCGCTGGGGGTGGCCGTCGAGATCGACACCGGCATGCTCACCGACGCCGTCGTCGACCTCGATGCCCGCGGGCTGCTGGCCGGTCGCCCACTCGCGCCCTACGCCGGCGGGAGCGAGCGCCTCTACGACTGGGCCGAGGGACGAGCCTGCGTGGCCCGGTTCGAGCTGACCCACGATCCCGTCCGGCTGGCCGGCGCCCCGCCCCTGGTCGCGGTCAACACGGCGCTCGAGATCGACGTCGACGGGCAGGTCAACGTCGAGTCAGTGGGGGGATCGGCGGTCGCCGGCATCGGCGGCCACCCCGACTACGCCTTCGGCGCAGGACGGTCGATCCACGGCACCAGCATCGTGGCGCTGCCGACGGTGCGCGGGGAGCACCCGACGCTCGTGGAGCAGCTCTCCTGCCCGGCGAGCACCGCGTCGCACGACGTCGACATGGTGGTGACCGAGCTCGGCGTCGCCGACCTCCGCGGCCGCGACCGACGGGAGCGGCGGCGCGCCATCACGGCGCTGTGGGGTTGGTGATCCTGGATCCCGGTGCGCCGCGCCTGGCCCTCAGGGCTCGATCTCGTAGAACTGGCGGGCCCACTTGCGCAGAGCGCCGTAGGGCCTGGCGTCCTGCGTGGCCAGCACCGGGTTCTCCACGTAGACCTGGTAGCGCCAGATCTCGAGATCGTCCCACAGCGTCTGGAGGAACTCCTTGCGGACCCGCTCCTGGCGCGCCGGCGGGGCGGCCGGCGAGTCGTCGCCGGGGTCGCGGGGCCACCAGATCGAATAGAACATGTCCGAGGTCTCGTCGTCGACCGGCGTGGTGAAGAACACCAACCGGTAGTGGGCGCTCCCCTCGAAGGCGGCGAGCGACCCGCCGACGCCGGCCGAGAGTCCGACGATCTTGAGCGCCATCCCGTCGACGCCGGCGGCGTCGGGCAGCGGCCACCCGGTGACCGAGTGGTACTCCTGGTCGATCGGCGCCCAGTGCAGCAGCACCGGGTCGACCGTCGCCTCGTGGACGTACCTGAAGTGCACGCTGTCGGGGGCGTTCTCCAGCGCGATCTGGGGGTGGACCGGTTCGCGGTCGTACTTCACCGACATCTCCGGGTAGGCGCGGTAGTAGTCCTCCGGTGCGCCCGGGAGGTGGGCGACGAAGTCGAACACGTTCGGGAGGTCCCAGCGCGGTGGGCCGCCGGCGGGGTCGTGCCACAGGAAGACGCACTCGTGCTGCTCCCGGATCGGCCACGACCGCAGGCGCTTGGACACGTTCGGCCGGTCCTCGTACGGGATGTAGCGGTTGACCCCGTCGGGCCCCCATCCCCAGCCGTGGTACGGGCACTCGATGCAGTCGCCGTTGACCTTGCCGCCGTGACCGAGGTGCGCCCCGAGGTGGAGGCAGTGGGCGTCGAGGACGTGCAGCTCGCCGCCCTCGGCCCGGTAGGCGACCAGCTGCTGGCCGAAGTAGTGCAACGCCGTCGCCGTGCCCACCGCGAAGTCGGCGCTCCAGCCGACCATGAACCAGCCGGTCGGTCGCCAGGTGAACGGAACCTTCATGGCGGTGTCCTCCGTGGCCGGACGAACTTGATGGTTTCGTCAAGTACGATAGCCGCCGTGACCCATGTGGTGCGGTGGTGCTTCCACACCACCGCCATGGTCGCCGACTACGAGCGGACCCGTGACGCCCTGGCCTGGCTGGTCGGCAGCCGGGCCCTCGAGGACCATCGGTACGAGGACCCGGCGGTCGGTCGCCGCGGGGGGATGACCTGGATCGGCGACAACTCCATCGAGCTGGGTGAGCCGATCGTGGCGGGCGGAGCGGTGGATCGCTTCGTGTCCCGGCTCGGGTCGCACATGAGCTCGATCGCGGTCCAGGTGGCCGACATCGACGCCACGGTCGCCCACCTCGAGTCCCTCGGGGCCAGGGTCGCGTCGCGCGTCGACGAGGTGATCGTGTTCACCGACCCGGCCACGACCGCCGGCGTGGTGGTGGAGTGGTACGGCGGGCAGGCGCCGAACGATCCGCGGTTCGGCACGGTGATCCCCTCGTACCCGGTCGAGCCGCTGCTCGACGTCGTGCAGATGGCGTTCGGCGGCGCCGTCGTCGTCGAGCCGGCGGCCGCGGCGGAGCGGCTGGCCGCGCTGCTCGACACCGCGGTCACGTTCGTGGACGAGGCCGCACCCGCCGGGTCACCGCAGGCCGGGGTCTCGCTCGGCGACATGACCTTGGCGCTGTACCCGATGCCCGTCGGCGACGACCGGAGCCGGCGCCTGTGGGGCCACGTCTACCGGCGACCGCAGACCGGCAGCCTCGGCGTGCGGGTGCCCGACCTGGGCGCCGCCCGCTCGGCGCTCGTCGGCGCCGGCGTCCCTCTGGTGCGCCACGACGACGACGTGGTCGTCGTGCACCCCGAGGCCACCGGCGGTGTGATCGTGGTCGTGGTCGACGCTCTGCTGCCGGGTGACCCACGCGCCTGACGGTTGGTCGCACGCTCACGTTCTCCCGCTCACGGCGTGCGCCACGGTGCGAGGGACGGATCCTTCACCAGCTTGCGGGCGACCACGTCACGGTGCGCCTCGTCGGGGCCGTCGTAGATGCGGGCGTAGCGGGCCTCGCGGTACATCCACTCGAGGGGCGTGTCGGACGTGACGCCCAGCGCCCCGTGCACCTGGATGGCCCGGTCGATCACGTCGTGCAGCAGCCGGGCACCGCGGAGCTTCACCAGCGAGATCTCGATGCGGCCCTCGCCGCCGCGGTCGACCGCCTCCGCGGCAGCGAGGGTCGCGGCCCGGTGGGAGAAGATGTCGGCGGCCGACTCGGCGATGAGGTACCGGACCTGTCCGTTGGCGGCCAACGGCCGGCCCCGCACGACCCGCTCGTCGGCCCGGGCGCACATGAGCTCGAACGCCCGCTCCATCTGTCCCAGCCACCGCATGCAATGGAAGATGCGCCCCGGTCCCAGGCGTCGCTGGGCCAGCACGAAGCCCTCGCCCCGGTCACCGAGCAGGTTCTCCTCCGGCACGCGGACGTCGCGGAGGCGGATCTCGCAGTGGGCGCCGAGGGTGCTGCCCATCGTCGGGAGCACCCGCACCACCTCGTAGCCCGGGCTGTCGGTCGGCACGAGGATGGCCGAGTGGCGCCGGTGGGCGCCCGCCTCCCCGGGCTCGGTGATCGCCAGCACGGTCGTGAACGCGGCGATGTTGGCGCCCGTCGTGAACCACTTGTGGGCGTTGACCACCCACTCGTCGCCGTCGAGCTCGGCGGTGGCCTGCATAGTCGTGGGATCGGAGCCGGGCACCTCGGGCTCGGTCATCCCGATCGACGACCTGATCTCGCCGGCGACCAGCGGCACCAGCCATCGTTGCTTCTGCTCCTCGGTGGCGTAGAGGTCGAGCATGATCGAGTCCTGCATCGACCAGGTCCCGACCGCGCTCTGACCGAAGAACGACCGCCCGATCACCGCGTTCAGGCGGGTCATGGCCATGAACCCGAGGCCGCCGCCGCCCATCGACGCCGAGTGCCCGAGCGCCCACAGGCCCCGTCGCTTCGCCTCCGCCTTCAATCGCTCCATCCGGTCCAGCGACTCGAGGCTTCCCTCCCGCAGGACCGTCTCGGCGGGGATCACCTCGTCGTCGACGAAGCGCCGCATGCGGCCGAGGACGTCGGCGAGGGGTACGTCGGGTGTGGTGGCCATGGCGGTCTCCGATCGTCCGGGGCCGTCGGCGCCGGTCATCGCGGGGCCGGGGTGCGGAGCAGGTCGGCTGCCTCCTCGAGGTGGCGGCCGACGCTCTCGCCGAGCTGGTCCGGGGCGCCGGCACCGGCATCGTCGGGCCCGAGCCGCCCGACGATGGACTCCTTGATGATCGCCGCCCGCCAGTGCTCGAACGCGAGGTAGAAGCCGAGGTCGTCGAGCCCACGACCGGAGGCGGCCGCGTACCGCTCGGCCAGCTCCGACCCCGTGAGGAAGCCGGGATGGGCCGCGATCGCCTGCGACTCGTGGGTCTGCCGGCCCCGCGTCGGCTCCCAGTACACGAGCAGGTGGGCGAGGTCGGTGAGCGGGTCACCCAGCGTCGACATCTCCCAGTCGAGGACGGCGGCCACACCGACCGGGCCACCGGCGGGGTCGCCGGCGGTCACGAGCAGGTTCCCCAGCCGGTAATCGCCGTGGATCAGGGTGGCGTCGGCGTGCGCCGGCACGGCCGCGGCCAGCTGGGCGCCCAGGCGCCCGACGAGGGGTTGCTCACGGTGCGGACCGCGCCGCCACTGGTCGAGCCAGCGGCCGATGCGGCGGGCGACGAAGCCCTGGGGCCGGCCGAGGTCGCCGAGCCCCACGGCGTCGGCATCGACCCGGTGGAGCCGGTCCAGCACGTCGACGACGGTGCGGGACAGGTCACCGGCCTGGTCGGGCGAGAGGGTCGAGACGTCGTCGCGCCGGTGGAGGACGTCGCCGTGGACGCGGCTCATCACGTAGAACGGGGCACCCAGCACGGTCTCGTCGTCGCAGAAGCCGAACACGGCGGGGACCGGGACCGGCCCGCCCTGGAGGGCGGCGAGCACCCTGTGCTCGCGGGCCATGTCGTGGGCGCCGGCGGGCACCGCGCCGATCGGGCGCCGCCGCACGACGTAGTGGTGACGACCGGAGCGCAGGAGATAGGTGATGTTCGAGTGCCCGCCGCTGAGCACGTCCAGCTCCACGGTGCCGTCCAGCGGCGCGTGCTCGCGCACGAAGCCGGCGAGACGATCGCGATCCACGAGGGCGAGGAGGTCGGCGCTCACCCGTCGAGGCACCACGAGATCCTAGATGACAAAACCGTCAAGTTGCCGCGGGAAGCGGTTCAGTCGCTCGAGTGGAAGATACAGAATCGACAGATATTGTCCTTCTTGTTTAGGTTGAGTGGAGCTGGCGAGCGAGGGGGGCAGCGATGGACGGCCAAGAGCTCTATCCGCATGTGTACGAGCCGGTGCGCATCGGTCCGGTCGAGGTGAAGAACCGGCTCTTCCAGACCCCGCACGGGTCGATCGCCGGCCTCGCCGACCCGGCCCTGGGGCTCCGCGACCACGTCTACGCCCGTGACCCCGTCGACGGCAGCCCGATCCCGCATCCCGACGTGATCGACTACTACGAGGAGCGGGCCCGGGGTGGCATCGGCCTCATCATCCAGGGCCACATCGAGGTGCAGAAGGGTGACAGCGGTCGCTGGCACCTGACCACCGACTCGGCCGTCGAGGCGTTCCGGCCGCTGCTCGACCGGGTCCAGCGGCACGGCGCCAAGATGTTCGCCCAGCTCCACTGTGGGTTCGGATCGCCGTCGGGCCTGCCGGGCGCCGGGTTCGTGGGCGAGGGCTTCCCGCGCCCGCTCACCACCGACGACCTCCGTCGCATCGTCGAGCTGGTGGGCGTCAGCACCAGGAACGCCGAGCGGGCCGGGTTCGACGGCGTCGAGCTGCACGCCGCCCACCTCCACTCGACCGGCCTGTTCCTGTCGGGCTTCACCAACCGGCGCACCGACGAGTACGGCGGCAGCCTTGAGAACCGCATGCGCTGGCCCGTGGAGTGCCTGGAGGCCATGCAGGCCAACGCCGGTCCCGGGATGGCGGTGGGCATCCGCATGCCCTGCGACGAGATGCTGCCCGGCGGCATCGACGCCGCGGAGGCGCAGGAGATCGCCCGCCGCATCGAGGCGGCTGGCCTGGTCGACTTCTTCGACCTCGACATCGGACACAGCCAGCACATGTGGCACGTCTGGGCCCCCCACTACCTGGAGGAGTCCTACGAGGTGCCCTACATCGCGCAGGTGCGGGCGGCCATCCGCGACGCCGTGGTGCTGGGCTGCCCGGGCCGGATGCACGACCCGGCCGAGGCAGAGCGCATCATCGCCTCCGGCGTCATGGACCTCGTGGGCGGCACGCGCGGGCTCTTCGCCGACCCGGAGTACCCGATCAAGGGCGAGCAGGGGCGGGCGGAGGAGATCCGGCCCTGCATCGGGCTCAACGGCTGCACCTTCGAGGGGCAGTGCGTGATGAACCCGACCAACTACCTGGAGGCCCTGTACGGGGTCACCAAGCTCACCACCACCGACGAGCCCAAGCGAGTGGTGGTCGTCGGTGGCGGCCCCGCCGGGCTGGAGGCCGCTCGGGTGGCGTCCATGCGCGGCCATGAGGTGACGCTGTACGAGCGGTCCGACGTGCTGGGCGGCGCCCTCCACCTCCAGGCCAAGCTGCCCACGCGCGACGGGGTGACCCGGGCCGCGACCTGGTGGGGCGGGCGTCTTCGGGACCTCGGGGTCAAGGTGCTGCTGGAGACCGACGCCACCGTGGACCGGGTGCTGGCCGCCGGGCCGGACGTGGTCGTCGTGGCCACCGGGGCCCGCTTCGATCCCACGGGAGTCAACGGCCTGACCGGCGCCGAGATCCCCGGCTGGGACCTCGACCACGTCTACACCCCCGACACCCTGCTGCCCTCCTTGCCGGAACTGCGGGGCCAGGTGGTGGTCTACGAGGAGGACGGCGCCATCACCGGCTCCGACATCGCCTGGATGTTCGCCCGGGCGGGCGCCGAGGTGGAGCTGGTGACCCGCCACGCGTCCACGGCGGTGAACTACGTGGGGCGGTCCGGCAGCCACCGGGACCTGGTGGGCCAGCAGCTCCACGCCCTCGGCGTGAGGTCGTCGGTGGAGACGTTCGTACGAGGCATCGACGACCATCGGGTCACGCTCTTCGACATCCACACCGGCGAGGACCGCGTGGTCGACGACGTCGAGGCCGTGGTGCTCGTGACGTTGCGACGCTCCGTCGACGACCTGGCCGATCGGCTCCGCCCCCACGTCGCGGACGTGCGGACCATCGGCGACGCCCACACCCCCGGCCGGATGGCCAAGGCCACGAGGGACGGCTTCTTCTTCGGCTGGAACCTCTAGGACGGCGCCCGACCGAGGGTCTACGTGCCGCTGAGGAGGGCGAGGGCGTCCTCGGCCACCAGTTGCTCGACCGCCGCGGTGTCCACGTCCTCGGTCGGTCGGGCGAAGCCGGCCCGCTGGTGGAAGTGCTCGACGGCCCGTGGATCGACCCGGTGACCGCCGCCGAGCACATCGGCGGGGGAAGGGCCGACGCGCTCGGCGACGGGGGCCAGCCGGTCGCTGTCCAGCCCGAAGCAGCGGAGGGCGTTGTGGCCCAGGATCGCCCGGGCCTCGTCCTCGGGCACGCCCGCGAAGGCCACGCGGATCCAGTCCCACGTGTCCGGCCAGGTGCCCTCGGGGTGGGGGTAGTCCATCCCGAACATCAGGCGATCGACGCCGACCTCGTGGCGGGCCTCCACCTCGGCCCGGTGGATGGACGACGGGGTGGCGTAGCAGTGCCTGTGCCAGTACTCGCTCGGCTTCAGGGCGAGCGGAGCGCCGCTCTCCTCGCACCAGCGGTCGAGCGTGGCCAGCGTGACGGGGATCCAGTCCGAGCGCACCTCGGTCAGCACGAGGCGGATGTCGGGGTAGCGGTCGAACACGCCGGCCAGCATGAGCTGCCACAGCAGCCGGCGGGGCCCGAAGTCGAGGCGGAGCGGGGAGGTGGGCGACTCGGAGAACTCCTGCACCAGCGCCCGACGGGCCTCGTCGTCGAGCGCGGCTCGCTCGGCGATGACCTCGGCGGCCGCCGCCGCGCCGAGGTGGGTGGAGAGGAACTTGGCGACGAAGTCCTGGAAGCGCCCCTGGGGAAAGCCCCAGCCGGCGTGGACGAGCAGGGGCAGGTCGAGCTCGGCGCACGTCGCCCAGAAGGGCTCGTAGCGGGGGTCGGACAGGGGCGGCAGGGTCGCGTCCTCGATGATCCCCGGGGCGCCGACGCAGACGAAGCCGTGCTCGGCCACCCACCGCAGCTCCTCCAGGGTGGCGTCCATGTCGAGGCAGGGGCCCGGGTCGGCCTGGCCGTAGAGGCGGCCGTCGGCCTCGCCCATGAAGTCGGCGAGCCAGCGGTGGTAGGCGCGGAGCCCGGCCATCCGCAGGTCGGGCGGGTAGGGCCGGTTCATGACGCTGAACAGAGGCAGCGTGGCGAACTGGTGCCCGGGCACCAGCACCTCGGCCACGACACCCTGGCGGTCCAGCTCCTGCAGCCGCAGCGCCACGTCCCAGGCGCCGTAGCGGCCGGGCGCGTCGGCGGCCCACTCCGCCTCCGGGCCGGCGGCGCCGGGGCCCATCGTCGTGCTGGCCCGGGCCGCCTGGCCCTGGAGGAACACGTCCTCCTCGTCGGTCAGCAGGTCCCGGACCTGGTCGCGGTGGTCGTCGTCGAAGTAGTCGACGTAGGCGGCCAGCGGGGCGCCGACGTGCCCGTCGGCGGATATCACCATCAGCTTCTCGGGATCGGAAAGGGTCATGGTTCCCCCTTGTCGGGTCGGGCGGGTGCACCGAGCATCACCGCCACCAGCACGCAGTCGTCGGGGCCGGTCGTCCGCCAGCCGTGGACGTCCCCCTGCATCACCAGGTGGTCCCCCGCCGCGAGGTGGACCCGGCCGGACTCGAGCACTAGGTCGACCTCCCCGGAGGCCACGTACAGCAGGTCGAGGGTGTCGGTGCGGTGCAGCGGGACGCTCAGTGCCCCCGGGTCGCCGGCGTCGGCGCCGCCAGCGGGCAGCACGAGCCGCACGAACCGGGCCGTCCCCGGGTCCGGCAACCCTGTCGCAGCCCCGGGGTCGCCACCCATGTCGTCGTGGTCGACCGGCGTCCGCGCCTCCCACAGCACGGTCAGCCGAGGTCCGGGTGCTGACGGAGCGCCGTCGCTCTCGACGGCCGACCGGCCGGAGGCGTCGGTGGTGGTGACGATGCGGCGGGGTGCGCTCACGAGCTGCTCCTCGATCAGGGGACGAACGTGGGGACGTGGCTGAAGAAACCGCCGTCGAGCGAGATCACCTGCCCGGTGAGGTACGACGACCTCGGCGACGCCAGGAAGGCGACCATCTCGGCGACGTCGGTCGGATGGCCCAGGCGGCCGACCAGCTTGTGGGCGATGTAGGGGGCCACCGCGGGGGACGGGGTGCGGTCCGGCGTCACGATCCCGAGCGCGAGCGCGTTGCAGCGGACCCCGTGCCGGCCGTACTGGGTGGCGACGTAGCGGGTCAGCGAGTTCACGCCGCCCTTGGAGGAGCCGTACGCGACGTGGTGGTCGTCGCCGGCCAGCGACATGCCCGACGAGATGTTCACGATCGACCCACCGCCCTGGGCGACCATCACCGGCAGGGCGTGCTTGCAGCACAGCATGGGGCCCCGCAGGTTGACCGCCATCGTGCGGTCCCACAGCTCGACCGACATCTCGGTGAGCTTCAGGTCGTCGGTCGACAGGCCGATGGCGGCGGCGTTGTTGTCGAGCAGGTCGATGCCGCCGAAGGTGTCCACCGCCGCCTCCATCACCCGCCGGACGTCGTCCTCGTCGCTGACGTCGGCTTCGACGGGCAGCGCCTTGCCGCCCGCCTCCGTGATCGCGGTCTCGGTGTGGGCCAGGTCCGTCTCCGGCAGGTCGACGACGACCACCGCCGCCCCTGCGGCCGCCAGCACGCGCGCCGTCTCGGAGCCGACCCGGCCGGCCGCGCCGGTCACGACCGCCACCTGTCCCTCGAGGTCGTCCATGTCCCGTTCCCCCGGACTGTCGTTCCTCCGATCAAGGTACGTTGCCGTAACATTTAGTGCAAGATATGTTCGGTCTGTTCAATCGAGCACGGGGGAGGCCGGGTGGGGTGACGGATGTTCGAGCGACCGCGGTGCCGGCCGCAGACGTCGCGCTCCCGCCGGAGGACGCGGCCTCCAGGGCGCACCGGATCGCGGTGGCCTGCGCCTACGTCGTGGCGCTCTTCATGAGCGCGATGGACAACCACATCATCAACGTCATGCTCCCGACGCTGGTCGACGAGTTCGGGGCGTCGCTGGCGTCGCTGCAGTGGACGGTGATCGGCTACGTGCTGGCCCTGGCGGCGTTCATCCCGCCGGCCGGGTGGATCGGGGACCGGTTCGGGACCAAGCGGGTGTTCCTGGTGGCCCTGGCGACGTTCACCGTCGCCTCGGCCGCGTGCGGCCTGGCGCAGGACCTGCCCCAGCTGGTGGCGGCACGCGTTGCCCAGGGCATCGGCGGCGGCCTGCTCACACCGGTGGCGACGGCCATGCTCTACCGCACGTACCCGCCGGCCGAGCGGGCACGGCTGACGCGGATCCTGCTCCTGCCCATCCTGTTGGGGCCGATCATCGCCCAGCCGTTGGGCGGCCTGCTGGTCGAGGACGTGTCGTGGCGCCTGGCGTTCTACCTGAACGTGCCGTTCGGCGTCGCCACGATCGTCCTCTCCGCCCGGTGGCTGCGAGAGACCAAGGGCACGTCGCTGACGTCGTTCGACGCGGCGGGCTTCGTGCTGGCGGGCGCCGGCCTGAGCCTCTTCGTCTACGGCCTGAGCGAAGGCTCCCACTACGGGCTCGACTCGCCCTCGCTGTGGGTTCCCGTCGCCCTCGGAGCCGCCGGCCTGGCGTTGTTCGTCCGGGTCGAGCGGCGCAAGGAAGCGCCCCTGCTGAACCTCGGCCTCTTCCGCGATCCGCTGTTCCGGGCCACCAACGTCGTGTCCTTCTGGAACATGGGTGCGTTCACGGGCCTCCTGTTCCTGGCGCCGGTCTTCCTGCAGGAGGCCCGGGGCGAGACCGCGCTTGCGGCCGGTCTCACGTCGTTCGCGACGGCGATCGGCGTCGGGTTCTCGACCCAGACGGTCGGTCGGCTCTACCCGTACGTCGGGCCCCGGCGGATGATGCTGGTCGGCTCGGCCGGGCTCGCCGCCATGCTGCTGGCGTTCCTGCTCGTCGACGAGTCCACGAGCCTGTGGCTGGTGCGGGGGATGCTGTTCCTCGCCGGTTTCGCCAACGGTGCGACCACGGTCTCCACGCAGACCGCGATGTTCACGACCGTGTCGATGGCGGACACCGGGAGCGGCGCGTCCCTGTTCAGCGCCGGCCGTCAGTCGGCGACCGCCTTCGGGGTAGCGGTGCTGACGACGGTCGTCTCGCTCGCTCCCGGGTCGACGTTCGACACGTTCCACCTGGCGTTCGTGGCTGCGGCCGTGTTCTCCGTGATCGCCGGGGCGCTGGCGTGGCTGCTCATCGACGACGCGCACGCGGCGGCGACGATGCACCCGCGGGCCGGGTGAGAAGAAGGCCTTGTTTGTAACATTATGAGCAAGTTATGTTCTGTTTGTTTCAATCGGACCAGGGGGATGCCGAGTGGGCTGCCACATGTGCGAGCGCGTCAGCTCGTCGGAGGGGATCGTCTACCGGGACGGCACGTTCACCGCGTTCGGCCTCGCCGACCGGCCGGGCTGGGTGCTGTACGCCACCGACCGTCACGGCGACTGGGCCTGGGGGATGACCGAGGACGAGGCGAGCGGCTACGGCCCCTTCCTGCGCCGCATGACCGCGGCCGTGAAGGCGGCGACGGGCGCCACGCACGTCTACTACCTGGGACTGGGCGAGAACAGCCTGCACTTCCACGGCCTCCTCGTCGCCCGCTGCGAGCCCTTCGCCAAGGACATCCAGGCGGCCATGGCCGAGCGCGGCGCGGCGGTCGCCGACGAGGCCGAGGCCCGACGCCTGGCCGACGCCATCCGCGAGCACCTGGCCACCGGCCGGGCAGAGGAGGGGACATGAGGATCGGTCGTTTCGAGGACCGCGACGGCACCCGGTTCTGGGGTGCCCTGAGCGAGGACCGGTCGACGGTCCGCCGGCTCGAGGAGCCGCTGGGCTCGTGGGCACCCAAGCTGGCCCAGGTCGACGACCTGGCCGGCGTCGACGTCGGCCGGGAGAGCCGCATCGCCGACCTCCGGGTGCTGGCGCCGCTCGAGCCGGGCGCCCGCATCTTCGGCACCGGCGTGAACTACCCGACCCACCTGGAGGACGCCGGCGAGCCGGGCCGGAAGCCGCCGCCCACCATGCCGGGCTACATCAAGCTCGACTCGACCGTGGTCGACCCGGGCGGGGTGATCCGGTACCCGGCGACGACCAGCCAGCTCGACTACGAGATCGAGATCGTCATGGTGGTGGCCCAGCCGCTGGCGGGTGGGGCACCCCGCACCGCCTCACTGCTGGGCTACACGATCGGCAACGACGTCAGCCCCCGCGACGTGGGCCGTCCCACCGGGGGCGTCGACCTCTACTCGATGAAGGCGCAGGACCAGACGGCCCCTATCGGCCCGTGGGTCGCCACCCTGGCCGAGGTGGGCGGGCCGGGCCAGCCGTCGTTCGACTTCAGCCTCAAGGTCAACGGCGAGCTCCGCCAGCACGACAACACCGCCAACATGATCTGGAACCTGGAGCAGATCCTGCAGTTCTTCGACGAGCGCAACCGGCTGCGGGCCGGCGACCTCATCTTCACCGGCACCACCGGCGGGACCGGCATGCGGACCGACCGGTACCTCGAGGCCGGCGACCGGTTGGAGCTCGAGGCGGAGGCGATCGGCAGCCTGTTCAACGTGGTGGGCGACAAGGAGGCCGCCGACGAGCGCTGGCCGGTTCCCTGACCGCGCTCGGCTGGTTGGAGCACCGACCCCTCGACCTGCCTCGGGTTCAGTCCGCCGGCCGGAGTGGCTCGAGCACGTGCTTGCTCCGGTGCTCGTAGACGAGAGCGGTGCGGGAGTCGGCCACGTCGGGGCGGGCGGTGATCACGTCGAGCACGAAGTTGCGCAGGGTGTCGACGTCGGGAACCGTCACCTCCACGACGAAGTCGTCGGACCCGCTGACCGTCCAGACGTTCACGGTCTCGGGGGCCTCCAGCACGTTCTCCTGGAAGGCGATCACCGACTTCGTGGTCTTGGGTTGCAGGCGGACGGAGATGAGCGCCCGCAGGTTCCGGCCCAGCGCCTGGGGCTCGACGTCGGCGTGGAAGCCCCGGAGCACGCCCCGGTCGCTCAGGCGGCGCACCCGTTCGAGGCAGGTCGACTCGGCGATGCCGACCGCTTCGGCCAGGGCCTTGTTCGAGATCCGAGCGTTCTTCTGCAACTGGCGCATCAGCTCGGCGTCGATTGCGGTGATCTTCGGATTTTCCACACTCCTCAGAATAATCTGCGGCCCCTTTGTCAGCACACCGAATGCAGTTCATACTGCTGTGAAACAGGGGGAACAGAAGATGTCTCTTTCGCTCACGGACGACGCCTTGCTCGAACCGGTGCAGCTCGTCGCCCCGGACGGGACGGCGCGGGCGGTGGACGGCTACGACGCGCGCCGGCTCGACGGCCGGCTCGCCGATCTGTACCAGGCGATGGTCGTCACCCGCGAGCTCGACGAGGAGTTCGTCAACCTGCAGCGCCAGGGCGAGCTGGCGCTGTTCCCGCCGTGCCGGGGCCAGGAGGCGGCGCAGGTCGGCTGCGTCAGCGCCCTGCGGGACGACGACTGGCTGTTCCCCCAGTACCGGGAGCTCGGCGCCTTCGTGGTCCGGGGCATCGATCCCGGGGGGATCGGGCTCATGTGGCGGGGGACGTGGCACGGCGGCCTCGGGCTCGTCGAGCGGGCCGTCGCCCCGATGTCGATCCCCATCGGCACCCACGCGCTGCACGCGGTCGGCGCCGCCATGGCCTCGACCCGCCTCGGCGACGGCGGGGTGACCGTCGCCTTCGTCGGCGACGGCGCCACCAGCGAGGGCGACGTGCACGAAGCGCTCAACCTCGCCGCCGTCGAGGCCGCCCCCTGCCTCTTCTACGTCCAGAACAACGGCTGGGCCATCTCGGTGCCGCTCACCGACCAGTTCCGCGCGCCCTCCATCGCCCACAAGGGCATCGGCTACGGCATCCCCGCGGTGCGGGTCGATGGCAACGACGTCGTCGCCTGCCTCCTCGTCGTCGAGGCGGCCGCCCAGCGAGCGCGCGAGGGCGGCGGCCCCACGCTGATCGAGGCGGTGACCTATCGCCTCGGCCCCCACACCACCTCCGACGATCCGTCCCGGTACCGGGACGCCGACGAGGTCGAGGCCTGGGAGGCGCTCGACCCGATCGCCCGCTGCGCCGGCTACATGCGCCGGCGCGGGGTGTGGGAGGACGCCGTCGAGACCGCCGCCCGCGAGCGGGCGGCGGACCTGCGCACGCGGCTCCGGGCGGCCGTCGTCGACGCCGCCGACCCGCCGGCCGCCGAGGTCTTCGACCACGTCTTCACCGAGCCCACCGCCGAGCTCGACGCGCAGCGGGCGGTCCTGCTGGCCGAGCTGGCGCAGGAGGAGGGCTGACATGGCGTCCACGGAGGTCACGTCGATGACCATGGTCGAGGCGCTCAACGCCGCCCTCCACGACTCGCTGGAGGCCGACGACCGGGTGCTGGTCTTCGGCGAGGACGTCGGCCGCCAGGGCGGCGTCTTCCGGGTCACCGAGGGGCTCCAGGAGACGTTCGGCCGCGACCGCTGCTTCGACACCCCGCTGGCGGAGTCGGCCCTGGTCGGCGCCGCCGTCGGCATGGCCCTCCGGGGCTTCCGCCCCGTGCCCGAGATCCAGTTCGACGGGTTCACCTACCCGGCGTTCGACCAGATCGCCAGCCACCTCGCCAAGTACCGGTCCCGCACCCGGGGCCTCGTCTCCATGCCGGTCACCGTCCGGGTGCCGTCCTTCGGTGGCATCGGGTCGCCCGAGCACCACTCGGAGTCGACGGAGTCGTACTGGGTGCACACCGCGGGGCTGCACGTCGTCGTGCCGTCCACGCCCGCCGACGCCTACTCGCTCCTGCGCGATGCGATCGACTCCGACGACCCGACGATCTACCTGGAGCCGAAGCGCCGCTACTGGGCGCGGGGCGAGGTGGAGCGAGGCGCCCGGACGTCGCCCATCGGGGCCGCCGCAGTGCGCCGGGCCGGCACGACGGTCACGATCGTGACCTACGGCGGCCTGGTGGACGTGGCCCTGGAGGCGGCGACGGTCGCCTCCGGCGAGCACGGCTGGGACCTGGAGGTGATCGACCTGCGCTCGCTCGTGCCGTTGGACTTCGCGACCGTGGCCGCCTCGGTGGAGAAGACCGGCCGGTGCATCGTCGCCCATGAGGCGCCCCGCACGCTGGGCATCGGCGCCGAGCTCGCGGCCCGCGTGCAGGAGGAGCTGTTCTACGACCTGGAGGCGCCGGTGCTCAGGGTCACCGGCTTCGACACCCCGTACCCGCCCGCCCGCCTGGAGAAGGCCTGGCTGCCCGGGGTGGACCGGCTGCTCGACGCCGTCGACCGATCGCTGTCCTACGACGATGCCTGAGTCGCCGACCTCCACGAGGAACGACTTCCTCGCCCCCGACCTGGGAGAGGGGCTGGAGGATCTGACCATCGTCGAGTGGATGGTGGCCCCGGGGGACGCCGTGGCGCTGAACCAGCCGCTGTGCCTGGTCGAGACCGCGAAGGCGGAGGTCGAGGTGCCGTCGCCGCGGGCCGGCACGGTGGCGGGCCTGGGTGGGGCCGAGGGCGAGACGATCGCAGTGGGTGCTCTGCTGGTCCGCTTCGAGGAGGGTGCCGAGGCTGCGGGACCGGAGCCGACTCTGGTCGGCTATGGCCACGACGCCGCCATCGACCGGAGCCGCCGCCGTCGGATCCGTCGGCCGGTGCCGTCGGCCGGTCCGCCCGCCCGGCCCCGGGCCAGGCCGCCGGTGCGGAAGCTCGCCCGGGACCTGGGCGTCGATCTGAGCGCCGTCGTCGGCACCGGCAGCGACGGGGTGATCACGCGGGACGACGTGCGGACCGCCGCGAACGGCCCGGCGCAGGTCGCCGGGGGGTTCCGGGTCGTCCCGGTGACCGGGGTGCGCGCCCGGATCGCCGAACGGATGACCACCTCCCGCCGGCACATCCCCGACGCCACCTGCAGCGTGGTCGTCGACTGCACCCGTCTGCTCGAGGTGCGCGCTGCGCTCAACGAGGCGGCCACCGCCCGGGGCCTCGACCCCGTGGTCACACCCTTCTCGCTCATCTGCCGGCTGGCGGTGCACGCCCTGCGGGTCGCCCCGGCGCTCAACGCCACGTTCGTGGAGGAGGTGCCGGAGATCCGCGTCCACGACGCCCTCGGGCTGGGGATCGGGACCGCGACCGACCGCGGCCTGGTGGTGACCGTGGTCGCCGGCGCCGAGCGGCTCTCGACGCTGGAGCTGGCGCAGGAGATGGCGCGGCTGTCCGCCGGAGCCCGGTCGGGAACGCTGGGCCCGGTCGACATGCGGGGCAGCACCTTCACCGTGTCCAACTTCGGGGCGCTGGGCCTCGACGAGGGAATCCCGGTCATCAACCACCCCGAGGCCGCCATCCTCGGCGTCGGCTCGGTGCGGCCCCGTCCCCACGTGGTGGACGGGCAGGTCACGGCCCGCCCGACCGCCTCGTTCACCCTGGCGTTCGACCACCGGGTGTGCGACGGTGCCGAGGCCGGGCGGTTCCTCGGTGAGCTGCGCACCCTCGTCGAGGCGCCCGAGCTGCTGGTGCTGGACCGATGAGCGGGACGCGATGAGCGGCACCGGCGCCTACGACGTCGCCGTCGTCGGCGGCGGGCCCGGCGGCTATGCGACCGCGCTGCGGGCAGTGGGCCACGGCCTCCGGGTGGCGCTGGTGGAGGCGGACCTCCTCGGGGGCACGTGCCTGCACCGGGGGTGCGTGCCGTCGAAGGCGCTGCTCCACGTCGGGCACCTGGCCGACCGCACGACGGAGCTGGTCGAGCTGGGCCTGGCCGGCGTCGGGCCGGGGCTCGACACCAAGGCGGCGGGGCGGTTCCGCGACCGGGTGGTGTCCACCCTGCACCAGGGCCTCGAAGGGCTCGTGAAGGGCCGGGGCATCGACGTCCACGCCGGCTGGGGCCGCGTGGAAGGGCCGGGCGAAGTCGCGGTGTCGGGCGACGGGGACGGGCGGGAGCAAAGGCTCACCGCCGGCCACGTGGTGGTGGCCACCGGTTCGACCCCGGTGGACCTGCCCGGGGTCGAACCCGACGGCGACCGCGTCCTCCGCTCCGACGACGCGCTGCGCCTCGACCGGGTGCCGACCTCGGCGGTGGTGGTGGGAGCCGGCGCCGTCGGCGTCGAGCTGGCCACGCTGTGGCGCTCGCTGGGCGCCGAGGTGACGCTGCTCGACGCCGCCTCCCGCATCCTCCCGCAGGAGGACCCGGACTCCTCGGCAGCGCTCGAGAGCGCCTTTCGGCGCCGGGGCATCGACGTCCGTACGTCGACGTCCATCGTCGGGGTGGCCCGGAAGCGACGGGGCGTGTCCGTCGAGCTGGCCACGGGCGACACGCTGTCGTGCGAACAGCTGCTGGTCGCCGTCGGCCGTCGACCGGCCGCCGCCGGGCTGGGGCTGGAGGAGCTCGGGGTGCTCGACGACCGAGGCTTCGTGCGGGTCGACCCGCTCGGCCGGTCGACCCTGCCCTGGCTGTGGGCGGTCGGCGACGTCGTCCCGACGCTCGCCCTCGCCCACGCCGCGTTCGCCGAGGGGTTCGCCGTGGCCGACGCCATCGCCGGTCTCGACCCCCGGCCGGTCGACCACCGCATGGTCCCGCGGGTGACGTATGCGGTCCCCGAGGTGGCCTCGGTGGGCCTCACCGAGCCCGAGGCCCGGGAGGAGCTGGGCGAGGTCCGCGTCACGACCACGTCGTTCGCCGGCAACGCCCGCTCCACGATCGAGGGCGTGGGCGGCCACGCCAAGCTGGTGTGCGACACGGACGGACGGATCGTCGGCGCCCACGTCGTGGGGCCGTCGGCCACGGAGCTGATCGGCGAGCTGGGCCTGGCCGTCACTTGGGAGGCGCTGGCCGACGAGGTGGGAGCGGTGGTGCATGCCCACCCGACGCTGTCCGAGAACGTCCGTGAGGCGGCGCTCGCCGCCGCCGGGATCCCGTTCCACGGCCACGGAGGGCCGCCGGGGCAAAGGAAGACGACGAGTCCAAAAGAACACATTGCTCAATAGTTGTTCATCATGTAAAATGCTGTGAACTCCGGCACGTGACCAGCCGGAGCCGGGGGCGGGAGAGCAGGCCACACGGGGGCCCGTTGGACGCGCGCGCACGCGTGCACAGCGACGTCCGACCGACAGCAGGTATCGACCAGGGGGAACGAAGAGATGTCAAGGCGCGACGGTAAGAGGCGAGGGACTCGGGTGCTCGGGCTCATCGCCACGATGGCGCTGCTGCTGGTGGTGGCCTGCGGCGACGACGACGACACGTCGTCCGGCGGCGACGAGCAGGCGGCCGGCGGCGGCGCCGACAACGGCGGCACGGTGCCCAACGACTGCACGGGGGAACCGATCCTCCTCGGCTTCGACGTCAACATGTCGGCCACGAACGCGGCGACGTACGAGAACGTCGTCGACGCCGCCCAGGCGGCGGTCCAGGCCGAGAACGAGGAGTGCGTCCAGGGTCGGCCGCTCGAGCTGCTCCCCTGCGACCAGCGCAACGACGTCAACGCCACCGCCGACTGCGCCCGCAAGGCGGTCGAGGAGGGGGTCGTCGCCCAGGTCGCCTCCATCCCCGGCTTCGGCGACACGATGATGCCGATCTACTCCGAGGCCGGCATCCCCGTCTTCGGGAACACGGCCAACAGCTCCGAGCTCCTCCAGGACCCGCTGTCGTACCCCACGTTCAACGTGACACCCACGGTCCTGGCCATGGCGTCCGGGGCGCACGCCGCCGGCGCCGAGAACGCCGTCTTCGTGACCATCGAGTCGGGGTCGACCTTCTTCGTCGAGCTGGCCAACCGGCAGATGGAAGACCTGGGGTTGGAGTCGGAGGGCGTCGTGCTCATCCCGGCGACCGCCCAGGACGTCAGCGTCTACGCCGGCCAGATCGTCTCGTCGGGGGCCGACGCCATCATCACCGCC
>DATHJB010000045.1 GCA_035316325.1 Acidimicrobiales bacterium | reverse complement strand
CTCGGTGGGGTCACCGACGAGCGAGCCGTCGTCGGCGACTGCGGTGTCGTTGCACAGGGCGCCACCGGCGAGCAGGAGGCGCAGCGTGGGCTGGTCGCGCAGCATGTCGGGCGGGGACGTGGACGGTGGATCGTGGAGGTCGCGCCGGTCACCGGCCATGTCGAGCACCACGACCGTCATCCGGTTCTGCGTCAGCGTCCCGGTCTTGTCCGAGCAGATGGTCGTGACCGACCCCAGGGTCTCGACCGCGTACAGCCGCCGTATGAGGGCCTGGCTGGCCAACATCCGCTGGGCGCCGAGGGCCAGGGTGATGGTCACCACTGCGGGCAGGCTCTCGGGGATGGCGGCGACGGCGAGGCTCACCGCCGTCAGCAGCAACTCGTCGAGCTCCTCGCCCCGCAGGAGGCCCAGCCCGAAGACGAGAGCCACGACGGCGCCCGCCACGATGGCAAGCCCTTTGACGAGGGTGTCGAGCCGCTGCTGCAGGGGCGTCCGTCCGGCCTCGGCGCCGCGCAGCAGGTCGGCGACCCGGCCGAGCTCGGATGCCATCCCGGTCGCGGTCACCACCAGCGACCCGCGGCCCGCCGTGACGCTCGTGCCGGCGTAGGCCATCGAGGCCCGCTCCGCGAGCGGTGCCGACGGGTCGACGGGCTCGACCTGCTTCACCACCGGCACCGATTCACCGGTCAGGGCCGACTCCTCGACGCGCACGGCGAACGCCTCGGTCAGCCGGCCGTCGGCGGGCACGCGCGAGCCGGCGTCGAGCTGCACCACGTCGCCGGGTACCAGCTCCCGGGCCGCGATCTCCCGGATCGCTCCCTGGCGCAACACCCGGACCATCGGGACCGCCAGCGACTGGAGCGACGCCATCGCCTTCTCGGCCCGGTACTCCTGGCGGAACCCGATCCACGCGTTCAGGACCACGACGAAGAAGATGAACACCGCCTCGGTGACGTCGCCGAGCGCCGCCGACAGGATGCCCGCCGCCGCCAGGAGCAGGACCATGGGCGACGTCAACTGGCCGAGGAGGATCCGCCAGGGATTCAGCTCCTCCCCGCCTTCCAGCTCGTTGGGCCCCTCGCGGACCAGCCGGTCCGCCGCCTCCTCGGCCGTGAGCCCCCGCGCCGGGTCGGTGCCGAGTTCGGAGGCCACCTGCCCGGCGTCGACGGCATGGAAGGTCACACGAAGAGTCCTACCAGACGCAGACTCAGCCACCTCTGGACGGCTACGTCGTGGCTGGTGTGAACGGCTCGGTGGGGGCGATGCCGCGCAGCGACGGGTACTCGGTCAGCGGGTCGAGGAAGGTGTCGGTCCATCGATCGGCGTGGCCCTCGGCGGCCAGGCGGTAGTAGAGGATCCGCCTCGTGGTGTCCGACGTGTTGCCGCCGATGTTGTGGCCAAGCAGGAAGTGGGAGAGGAGCAGGTCACCTCGCCCGGCGAGCAGTGGTTCGCCCGGGCCGAACCACACGGGTGGGTCGAGGATGATGGCGTGCCCGCTGACCGCCTTGAGCACATCGACGCCCTGCTCGCGGAACAGTTGTCCGTGGCCGCGGTGCGAGCCGGGCCAGACCCAGAGGTTGCCGCGATCGGGTGCCGACTCGTCGGACAGGAAGATCGCCGCCAGCATCGTGAACGAGTCGATGTCCTTGTCGGGACGGTGACCGTCGATGTGCGGGGCGCCGGGTCGGTGCAGGTAGGGCGGGATGTTCAGCGCGGCCTGGACGTGGGCCGACGCGTGATCGAGGTGGTGCGGCGCAACGAGGGTGTCGGCCAGCGCCAGAGCTCCCGAGTCGCGCAGCGCGGTGTCGGCCGCCGGGAGCTGGTCCGGTGGGAGGAAGTAGAAGTGCGGGCCGACCGTCCCCGCCGGAGCCGGTGATCCGGCGACGAGCTCGTCGACCTCGGCGTCGGCGGCTCGCAGCAGGGCTTCGTCGACCACGCCGGGCACCAACACGAACCCGTCGGTCGCGAACTGGCGACGTTGGTCGTCGGTCAGCATCGAGCCCACGGTAGACAGCGATCGCCTGGTCGATCCCCACGGGTTTCGCTCTGGTGGCAGGCGGGGGTCAGCGGAGCTGCGTGCTGGCTTCGTGGGGGTGGGTGTGGCTGATGAGCTTGGCGTAGCAGTCCTCTGCGGGGAGGCCGTTGGCGTCGCACCATCCGACGGCACCGTCGGCGGTGTCGAAGGGGACCGCGACGATCGTCACCCAGAAGTCCGACCGCTCGTAGGTGCTGTAGTCGCCCGACCAGAGGAGGCGCACCCGCGGGAACCGTTCCCGCCAGACCCGGTGGTCCTCGAGGATCGACACGGCGTCCCACACGGTTCCGTTGGGGAGCGTGACGTTCGGCTTCTTGGAGCTGATCTGCGGCACCCAGCGGTCGGTCACGTCGCTCCCGACGAAGGGTTCGTCCGCCTGGGCGATCTCCGCGAGGCGAGCGAGCGCGTCGCTCTCCGTCGTCGTCTGCGGAGCGACAGGGCTGTCGGTGGCTTCGCCGGCCACCTCCGTGCCGACCGACGGCGCCGTGGTGTCGGACGCATCGGACGCGTCGGACACATCGGTGCAGGTGTAGCTGTGCGAGAGCACCAGCGAGCCGGCAGCGGCCGTGGTGTCGGCCCCGAGGCCCAGGGTCTCGACAGCCCCCAGGTCGACGAAGGTGCCGGGCCCGAAGACGATCTCCGTCTCGCTCCTGCCGAAGGCGGGGACGACGACCGGGCGGGACGAGAAGTCGAACGTCGCGTCGGCCACGTTCGCACCCCCGCTCGTCAGCGTGAACGAAGCCGCTGGATCGTCGAGCTCCTGGCCGATCTCGCAGTCGTTGTCGACGAAGACGATCACGTGGATCGCGCCGTCGACGTCCTGCCACGCCGATCGGATCGTGCTGTCGACGAGGCCGGTGCACACCACGTCGAGCGAGCCGCCGCCGACGTCGCCGTCGATGCCACCGTCGCCGAAGGAACCGGTCCCGTACGGGTCGTCGTACTGCCCGCTGTCGGACTCGTCGAACGGCTCGTACACCGTGGCGGTACCGAACGCATCCTGACCCTCCGTGTACTGGACGGCCCCGATGATGCCCGCGACGGGCAGGAGCGCGATGCCCACCACCGGCGCGAGCGCGACGACCGGCCTGGTGCCCGTCAGCCGGGTCGGGCCGGGCGCCGGGAAGGGCGCCGTGCGGCCCGGCTGGAGCATGGCCACGCAGCCACCGATCGCGACCCCCAGCGCTCCGAGCAGCATCGGCCAGAACTGGCCGAACACGTAGCGGAGCGCACCGTCGCCGCTCGACCCGTAGCCGGCGGCGCCGGTGACCGCCGCAAGCGTCCAGAAGACCATGCTCCCCGCGGCGAGTCCGTAGGCGGCACGGCTGCGGGTCGCCGCGGCGAGTAGGACGAGGGCGGCAGGGATGCTGATGAACGCCACTGTCATCACGTCGGAGAAGGTGTCGCCCCCGAACAGGACGTACTCGACGTGACCGCCCATCGACAGCCCCGGCGTCGCCGGCATCACCATCCCGGCGACCCAGGCGGCACCGGCGACGAGGACGACAGCGCCGAGCCACCCTGGGGCGGTGCCCTGCTCCCGATCGGCCCGTAGGGCGGACAGCACGGCGATCACCAGCAGGACCCCGGCGCCGGCCGCGAGGGTCCACGCCACGCCCCCGCCGCCCATCGTCACCCCCGGCACGTGGCTGAAGGCGCGCAACATCACCACCTGGAGCAGGACGAAGACGCTGCCGGCCCCGGCGGCCACGGCCGGGCCGAGCAGGCTGCCACGCAGCCCGTCGACACCGCCCAGCACGCCGACCAGCCCGACCACGACCAGCGGCCAGGCACTGCTCATGTCGTCGGTCAGGGCGAACGACGACTCGGCGAACCAGGGGACCGCCGATCCGATGAGCACGAGGACGCCGAACACGACGCTGACCGCACCCCACACCTGCGCCGTGGCGACCGACGTGCGACCGCCCGACGGAGCGGGGGACGCCAGGGGGCCGCTGGCCGGACCGAAGGGCACCGGCCCCCGGGCCCCGGCGGCACGGACGGCCAAGCCGGCGGCGGCGACGGCGGGGCCAGATGCCCGGAACCGTCGGAACCCCCCGGGGAGCCGATCGTCGTGCCGCAAACACCGCAGCGCGCCTCACCCGGGCGCAGCTCCGCGCCACACCCGGGGCAGCGCGGCTGCCCGCCGTCCTGGTCCGCCATCGCCTCGTCCACCTCGCTCCGCCGCGACCTCCGCCGGTCGCGCCAGCCCCACGCTCACACGCCGCCACTCCCCCGTCCATGGCACCCGCTGTCACACCCCTCGGGCCGCGAGCGGCAGTGCGACCCGGCCCGAGTTCGGGCGATCAGGCGGTGAGGGATGCTTCGAGAGTGATCTCGGGCACGGCGGCCAGGGCTCGACTCACCGGGCAGCCGGCCTTGGCCGACTGGGCGTGCTCGACGAACGCAGCCTCGTCGAGGCCCGGCACCCGTCCGACGGTGACGAGGGCGACCTTGGTGATCGTCGGCTTGCCGTCGACGGGCCGCAGGGTGACCGTGGCGTCGGTGTGCACCGACTCGGGTGGGCTACCGGCCTGAGCGAGGATGTTGGAGAGGGCCATCGAGAAGCAGGCCGCGTGGGCGGCGGCGATCAACTGCTCCGGGTTCGAACCGGGCCCGTCCTCGAAGCGGGACTTGAACGTGTAGCCCCCGCTGATGGTGTCACCCGCGGTGAACGTCCCCGCACCCGACGGCAGGTCACCTTTCCACTCCGCACTTCCCTTTGCCGGCATGACGTCCTCCTGGGCGATGTCGAACCCGCCCCGCGAGCATGTCACCCTTCGCAAGGCGGATCGTTGGACCCCTCGCAGGCGTCGTCGCGCAGGAGCTGACCGGCGGCCGCCCGGACGAGGAGGCCGTGCAGCGTCGCTCGCTCGTCGGGCGACAGGGCGTGCAGCACGTCGTCCTCGACACGAGCGAGCAGGCGCTGGATCGAGCGCAGTTGACGCCTGCCGTCGCTGGAGACCTCGACGATGTGCCGGCGCCGGTCGGCAGGGTCGCGGCGCCGGGTGATCAGGCCGCGCTCCTCGAGCTCGTTGAGCAGGCCGACGACGTTGCTCGGGTCCAGGCTCAAGGCCTCGGCCAGCCCTTGCTGGCCGGCGGGCCCGTGGTCGTCGAGCAGCGTCAGTGCGACCACGTGACGGGGCCTCAGACCGCTCGGCTCCAGGAAGCCCTCGGCGGCTCGACGACCGGCGCGGGCCAGATGCTCCAGCAACGCGAGGGAGTGGTAGCCCGCTGCTGCCCTCGACTTCGCCATGGTCACACGCTACTGGCGCCGCCAGGCAAACAGGTTGTGAAATACCGATGATTGGCGCTATACCAATCATCCATGAACTACCTACTCTCGGACCTCGTCTGATGTTCGTCGCCGCTGCGATCGTCTCCGGGCTGCTCGCCGTCACGCTGGTCAACTCGGCGCGGATGAAGCTCACCAGGGACCAGCCCGTCGTCGACGTCATGACCAGGGTGAAGTTCCCGCTGGACAAGCTCTGGCTCCTCGCCGTGGCCGAGCTCGCCGGTGCCGTCGGCCTGGTCGTCGGTCTGTTCTGGTGGCCGATCGGGGTCGCCGCCGCCGCCGGCGTGGTCCTCTACTTCGTGGGCGCGGTCATCTACCACCTCCGCGCCCACGACATGACCCTGGCGCCGGCTGCGGTCCTGGTGCTCGTCTCGATCGCCGCGCTCGTCCTCCGGGCGGCCTCGGTCTGACGACGCGCCGCCAGCGCCTGCCCCGACGAGGCCCCACCTGGCGTCATTGCGTGGCGAGGTCGGAGCGGATGATGGCCGCAGGGTCCTGCTGGGAGCGGTGCTCGACGTCGACGAGCACGCGGCGGAGCACGCCCGGGGTCGCCCTGGCTCGGCCGGTGAGGTCGGGCACGATCGGGCTGCCGGGCTGGTAGCCGACGGCGAAGCCGGATGTGCCGTAGGTGAGCGGTGTCGTCCGCTCGATCGTGCCGGACCCGACGGGCACGTCGCCGTAGTGGAGGTGGACTTCGCCGGCGAAGCGGTCGTCGGGGTCCGGGGTGAAGTTCAGCCGGGCGACGACCGGGCCGGCGGGGAGCTCGACGTCGGCCGACACCGTGGTGAGGTCGGTCCCGACGAAGTTGTACGTGTAGTGCAGGCGCCGGCCGCGGACGTACAGCACGTAGCCGCCGGCGTGGCTGCCGTGGGCCACCAGGACGCCGTCGACGTCGCCCCCCGGCGCGGGCACCTCGAGCTCGGCCGCGACGACGAAGGCCCGACCCTTGAGGTTGGGGGCGATGGCTTCGGGCAGGCCGACGCCGGGGTGGAGCTCGTAGTGCTGGCGCCGGTGGCGGCGGTCGGGGAAGCGGCCCGGCTGGTTGTTGAGCGGGAGCACCTGGTACCTGGCCGCCTCCTCCCACCAGCGCTCCTGCAGCTCGGCCAGCTTCTCGGGCTCCGACCCCGCCAGGTCGTGCACCTCGGAGAAGTCCTCGGCGACGTGGTACAGCTCCCAGACGTCGTCGTCGAAGGGGTGGTCCACGTCGCTGCCGTCGTAGGCGAGGAACGGCGAGGGGTGGAACACCACCGCCTTCCAGCCGTCGTGGTAGAGCGCCCGCGACCCGAGCATCTCGTAGTACTGCGTGAGGTGCGCACCCGGCGCGTCCGGGGCCGTGAGCGAGGGGGCGAAGCTGACGCCCTCGATGGCGCTCTGCCCGACGCCGCCGATGGTGTCCGGCGGGGCGATGCCGATGGCGTCGAGCAGCGTGGGCATGACGTCGACGGCGTGGACGTACTGGTGCCGGGTCTCGCCGGGGCGGCCCAGGCGCGCCGGCCAGTGGACGATCAGCGGGTCGGCGACCCCGCCCTCGTGGGTGTCGCGCTTGAACCGCTTCAGCGGCGTGTTGCCGGCCCAGGCCCAGCCCCACGGGTAGTGGTTGCTGGCCCGCGGCGTGCCGAGGTCGTCGATGCGGCGGAGGTTCTCCTCCAGGCTCTCGGGCACGAAGTTGAAGAAGTACTGCTCGTTGAACGAACCCCTGGCGCCACCCTCGGCGGAGGCGCCGTTGTCGCTCATGACGACGACGATCGTGTCGTCGAGCTCCCCCAGCGCGGCGACGAAGTGGAGCACCCGGGCCACCTGGGCGTCGGTGTGGGTGAGGAAGCCGGCGTAGACCTCCATCATCCGGGCGTAGAGGCGCTGCTCCTCGGCCGGGAGGGTGTCCCAGGCGGGCACCCACGTCGGTCGCTCCGACAGGGCGGTCCCCTCCGCCAGCAGCCCCGAGGCGACCTGGCGCTCGAACACCTGCTCGCGCCAGCGGTCCCACCCCTGGTCGAAGCGGCCCCGGTAGGCGTCGATGTACGGCGCCGGCGCCTGGTGGGGTGCGTGGCAGGCACCGGGCGTGAACCACAGGAAGAAGGGCTTCGACGGCGCCGTCGCCCGCAGGTCCTTGACGAACTGGACGGCCCGGTCGGCGAGGTCTTCGGTGAGGTGGTAGCCCTCCTCCGGCGTGCGGGGCGGGTCGACCGCGTGGTTGTCGTAGACGAGGTCGGGGTGGTATTGGTCGGTCTCGCCGCCCATGAAGCCGTAGAAGCGCTCGAAGCCCCGGCCGAGCGGCCACTTGTCGCGGGGGCTGCCCATGGTCGTCTCGGTCAGCGGCGCCAGGTGCCACTTCCCCACCGCGAAGGTGGCGTAGCCCTCGCCCAGGAGCACCTCGGAGAGGAAGCCGTTCTCCCGCGGGATGGTGGCGTTGTAGCCGGGGAAGCCGGCGGCCAGGTCGACGATGCGGGCCACGCCGTTCGAGTGGTGGTTGCGGCCGGTCAGCAGGCACGCCCGGGTCGGTGAGCACAGCGCCGTCGTGTGGAAGTTGGCGTAGCGCAGGCCGTCGGCGGCCAGGCGGTCGAAGCAGGGCGTGGCGATGTCGGAGCCGTAGCAACCCAGCTGCGCGTAGCCGACGTCGTCGAGCAGCACGACGACCACGTTGGGCGCACCCTCGGGCGCCGCCGGGAGTGGCGGCCACCAGGGTGTGGAGTCGTCGTAGGTCCGACCGACGACACCCTCGAACGGCTGGCTCATCGCATGCGTCTCCCCCGGTACGGGCCTGGGTCCGGCCGAGGTCAAGCTACGTCGGCGGTGGGTGGGGCGACGGTTTCGAGTTGGTAGCTGTGGTACTGGCCGCCTTGGCCGGCGCCCCGACCGAAGTAGTGCCATTCGGGGAAGTTGAAGTCGGCGGTGATCGAGCGGGGCAGCAGCAGCGTGGCGCGCAGGAACTGCTCCAGGTCGGGCACCGCGTAGATGTTCGTCTCGTGACCCCACTCGTCGAGGCGGTCGAGCAGGAGGTGCAGGTGCGGGCTCGTCCAGCTGACGGAGAAGCGGTTGATGCCGCACCGTGCCAGCGTCGCGACGTGGTGCTTGGCCTCGGCCGGCGCGGCGACCATCAGCGGTCCGAGAGAGTCGACCGGGCACTGCAGGACGGCTCCCGGGTGCGCCCGGGCGAGGCGACGGAAGGTCTGCTCGCCCAGCGTGTCGATCCGCCCGTTGAACCACAGCTCGTCGTCGCCGAGTCCGCTGCGCCGCAGGCAGCCGAGCGTCTCGTCGACCACGCCGGGGTCCTTGAGATCGAGCTTCGCGGCTTTGCCCGCGCCGCGGAACGCGTCGAGGCAGTCGCCGAGCAGCAGCCGGTCGGCCGGCGAGGTGATCGATCGCGTGTCGGAAGCGTCGTGTTGGAGCACGAGGTCCCGGTGTGCGTCGTAGCGGACGTCGACCTCGCCCCAGCGCACGGGCGCGGCGAGGAACTGGCGCAGGTTCGCCGGGTCGTTGACGCCGTGCCACACGAGCTGGACGTGCGGGGGCAGGTCGCGCTCGCCGATGAGCGACCGCAGGTCGTGGTGAGCCCCGCCGATCGGGAGGAACAGCACCCCGCCGGCCCCGTCGGCCCCGGCCTCGACGACCTCGGGATCGTCGCCGACGACGGCCACGACCTGGTAGCCGGCCGCGGCGAACGCGCGGAGCGCCGCGACCGTGCCCTGGTTCATCCGGAGCAGGTCGTCGTCGAACTGCACCCGATGCTCACGCCCGGCGGCGTTGAGGAAGCGCAGGGTCTCGCCGCGCCGCCGCTCCGGTCGGCTCGTGATCAGGCCGACGAACGTCGACGGCTGCAGCTGGAACCAGCGGATGACCTCCATGACACCGCCGCCCTGGCCGTCGAGGATCCTGCCGTCGATGTCGAAGACCAGGAGGAGCCGGGAACCCGTCGACATCGTCCGGCAACGGGCGTGGTGCTCCGCCAGCCTGCGCATCCAGTCGATCGACACGCTCATCGAGCGCGACGCTAACGACCCCCGGTGAACTCACAGTGAGGTCCAGGTGACGTTGAGTGAGCGCTTCGGTGTCTGCCGCATGGCGCTGGCCCGGGGCGCCGATCCGGGGCTGCTACCTGAAGACGAGCAGGTCGAGCCCGAGCAACCAGGGGCGTTCTTTCCGGTCGCGTGCCTGGCGGACGTCGGCCATGCCTCGCTCCCACTCGTCGTCGTCGATGCCGATCAGCGCGGTGTCGCTGCGGCGCATCGTCGGCAGCAGCTCCAGGAACTCGTCGTAGGTGTCGAAGGCCGGTTCGCGCACCCGTTCCAAGGTGTCGCAGGCGAAGCCCGCATCGTCGAAGGCGGTGATCACGTCGCCCAGGCGGGGCCACGTCGCCGCCACGGCCAGCGCACCGGGGAAGCGCTGGAAGTGCTCGTGCTCGTCGTGACGACACGGGAACGAGCTGCGGATCATGACCGGTGCACCGGGGACCAGCACCCGACGCAGCTCGACCGCCGCGGCCGGCAGGTCGGGGAACTGGTGGATCACCGTGGACAGCCAGGCACCCGAGACGGAGCCATCGCCCAACGGAAGGGTGCCGGCGGCCCCGGCGACGTAGCGCACGTCTTCGTGCTGGTGCGCCTGGGCGGCGCGAGCGCGCATCCCGTCCGACGGCTCGACACCGACCACCGAGACCTCACAACGGGTCGCTATCGCCTTGGACCAGATCCCTGTGCCGGAGCCCACGTCGACGACCCGCCGGGGGTGGTCGACACCGTTGTGGGCATCGAGGTGCGTGGCGATGTGCCGACACCAGATCTCGACCGCCTCAGGTCGTCTGTCCCGAACCCGGTCGAACTCGCTCGCAACCTGGATCTGGTCATAGCGCACATCGCTCACGAACTCCCCGTTTCCCTCGTGTTCGCTATCTGTCTACCCGACAACCTCCCCTCGTCACTATTGACACGGTCCGGACACGCTTCGACGGCGCCCCCCAGGTCGCCCTAGGTAGCGGTCACGGCGACGTCGTCGACCTGCAGCCAGGTGTCGCCGTTGGCCCACAGGCCGGCGAAGACGACCAGCGTGGTGTTCGAGCCGGTGCTCACCAGAGTGCCGAGCTGGGTGTAGCCGTCGAGTCGGCCGAAGCGTTGCTCGCCGACGACCTGGCCGGACGTGGTGCGCAGGCCGAAGAAGCCGTCGGTGGTGTTGGCCGAGCTGCGAATCCAGCCCGTCACCCGGTAGGTGCGGTTGGGCGACACGGCGATGGTCTGGTGCAGGTCGTTCCAGCCCGACGTGTTGCGGGCCCAGCCGTTGCCCGCGCCGGTGCGGGCCATGCCGCCACCGTCGCGACCGCACTGGCCCGTGCAGGCCCACGGGCCCAGACCGCTCTCGAAGCCACCGTTGACGACCCCGCTGCCGCCCGACGGCGGTGGCGATCCGGGCGTCTGCAGCACGGTCAGCATGCGGGGCAGGGCGTCGTTGAGCGCGAAGTTCCAGCAGCCGAAGTTGTGGCCGCCGTCGCAGCCGAAGGGCACCGAGGGGCCGGGGCGTCCGTACATCCACCAGAAGTTGGGGACGCCGGCCGCGGTGAGCGTGCGGCTGAACCGGTCGGTGGCCTGGCCCACGGTCCGTTCCAGGATGTCGGCGTCGTGGATGCCGGCCCCGGCGTAGAGCAGGACCTGGAGGCCCTGGAGACGGGTGGCCCGCCGCATGGGGTCCTGGGCGTTCCAGGCGCCGTCGTTGGGCCAGAAGGGCGAGCCGAACGGACCGGAGGCCGGGAAGCCGTGCCGGATCGCCTCTTCGGTGACGGTGGCGCGGATGGCGGCGTCGCCCAGGTCGACCGCCCCGGAGAAGCTGGCCACCGAGGCGAACAGGTCAGGGCGGTCCTGGGCCAGGCGGACCGCGCCGTAGCCGCCCATCGACAGCCCCGCGATCGCCCGGCCGCCCTTGGCGGCGATGGTGCGCACGTTGCCGTCCACCCAGGGGATGAGCTGGGTCAGGTAGAAGTCGGCCCAGCGCTGGGCGCCCTGGGACTGGTCGACCCAGTTCGTGTACCAGCCGACCTTGCCGCCGTCGGCCATCACCGTGATGACCGGCCGGTTCGCGGTGATCTGCTCCGCCGCGCCACCTCCCGAGGTCCACTGGGACGAGTTGGCGCCGGCCCCGCCGTGGAGCAGGTACAGGACCGGGTAGCGCACCGTCGGACGCTGGAAGTAGTCGTTCGGCAGGGTGATCCGGACCCGGTGCGGGCCGGCGACGGCACCCGGGCTGACCAACGCCGTCGAGATGTCCGCCTCGAAGGTGCGCGGGCTGATCCAGCGGACGGCGCTCACGGTGATGCCGTGGCCGGACACGACGTTCGGCGCATCCGCCTGGGCCGGTGACGGCACCGCGAGCTGGAGCGCTCCGATCGCCGTGACCAGCGCGAGCAACGCCGCGAGCCGCCGCCGGAGCGACGGGCGCGGCGAGCGGGTCGCCTTCGTGGGCCTGGGCGCGACGGACAGGATCTTGCGCATGGCTGCCTCCCCCCGAGGCCGGGCGGGGCAGGGCGCCTCGCCCGGATGCGGTCGAGCCCATCCTAAGAGAGG
Organism: Acidimicrobiales bacterium; assembly: GCA_035316325.1. NCBI lineage: Bacteria > Bacillati > Actinomycetota > Acidimicrobiia > Acidimicrobiales > Acidimicrobiales bacterium. The sequence goes on along the minus strand of DATHJB010000045.1, from coordinate 29,759 downwards.
AAAACAATCTTGTCTACAACTGACTCGCTCCGAGGATCTCACGCGCCAGCTTCATCAACGGCGCCCGCAGCTCGGGCAGCCGGTCGATCTCCCCCACGCCCACCAGCGTCGTGACCATCGAGCTCACCGCACCGACGATCGCCTCCACGGCGAAGCGCTGCTCCGGACGCGTGCCCAGGACACCGGTCTCGCCCGCATGGGTGGCGGCCACGATGTCCACGAACTGGTCCAACGAATCCCGCCGCTGCCGGATCGCCACCGGCCCGGCCGCGTACACCTCCACGAGGAACACCCGCGCCAGGTCCGGAGCGCTCGCCAGGGCGGCCAGGTAGAGCCCCAGCACGTAGTCCAGCCTCTCGACCGGCGACCGGTCCGGGCCGGTCCGGGCGTCGTGCAGACCGACCTCCAGCACCTGCGCCACCACGGCCGCAGTGGCCTCGTACGCCGCCTGGAAGCAGTCCTCCTTGTCCCGGAACATCTTGTAGAAGGTCGCCCGCGACACGCCGGACCGCGCCACCACGTCGGCCACCACGGTGTTGGCGTAGCCCTTCTCCGCCACCGCCGCGGTCATCCCGGTCAGCAGCCGCGCCCGCTGCGACCGGCTCACCTCGTCCCGGCTCAGACCGTGCGGGCCCCGCGGCAGAGGCCCACGCCGCGCACTCGCCGACATGGCCGCACCCTACCCAACCGGTCTCCCCCGCCACGGATCGCCGGCGAGGTGGTAGACATTAGTGTCTACCATAGGAGAGGCGATGGACACGTTCGAGCACGACGGCGTCGAGATGGCCTACGAGCGTCGGGGCTCCGGGCCGGCGATCCTCTTCCTCCACAACGGCGGGGCATCGTCGACGATCTGGCGCCACCAGGTGGCCGACCTGTCCGCGTCGTACCGGACGGTCGCCGTCGACCTCCCCGGCTTCGGGTGCTCGCCCCGCCCGGCGGCCGGCATCGACCTCCCGGGCCAGGTCGGCCTGCTGGAGGCCCTGATCGACCACCTCGAGCTGACGCCGGTCCTCCTGGTCGGGAACTGCATGGGCAGCAACATGGCCGCCGCGATCGCAGCGCGACGGCCCGACGACGTCGCGGGGCTCGTGCTCGTCAACCCGCTGACCGAGGCCACCTTCTCGGCCGGCCGGCTCGGGCCGCTGCACACGCTGGCCCGCCGGGCGCCGGGACCGATGCGCGCCGGGCGCCGGCTCGCCCGCCGCATCGTGCCGCCGCGCCTCGCCGCGCGGGCGACCGTGCGCTTCCAGGTGGGTCGCAAGGGCCGCGCCCAGGGCGTCCACCGCGACCCGGCGCTCATCGCCGGCAACCGCCGCGCCGACCAGCTGCCGGCGCTCGTCGACGCGCTCGACGACATGGCCGCCTACGGTGCGCTCGACGCCGGGCGACCCGACGGCGGGCCTCCGCTGTGCACGATCTGGGGTGCCCAGAACCGCGTGCTGTCACCGCGGGCCGGACGGGCGCTCGACGATCGCCTGCGACCGGAACGAGCCGAGCTGCTCGACGGCTGCGGCCACTTCCCGATGCTCGAAGATCCCGACGCGGTCACCGCGATCGTCGAGGACTTCGCGGCCGCGCACCTCCCGACCGTGCCGACCGTCTCGGCGAACGGGCGCAAGCGATGAGCACCGCGACCACCGGGCAGACCGTCGACATCGCCGATCGCGTCCGCGAGGTCGCGCACACCGACCCCCAGCGGATCGCCCTGATCCACGCGTCGAAGCGGCCGGGCGGAACGATCCGGTACCGGCGACACACCTACCGAGAGCTGAGCGACCGGGCCGAGTCCCTCGCCGTCGGCCTGCGCGAGCTGGGCGTCGCCGAGGGGACGCTGTGCTCGTTCATGGTGCCGCCCGGGTTCGACGCCATGGTGCTCGGCATCGCCCTGTGGCGCGTGGGTGCCGTGGTCGTCGGGATCGAGCCGCACAGCCACGGCCTGCGCAACGTGGCGAAGAGCCTGGCCAAGGTCGGTCCTGAGGTCTTCTTCGGCACACCGAGAGCCCACGCGGCGCGTCTCGCGTTCGGGTGGGGGCGCGGCACCGTGCGCACCAACGTGGTCGTCGGGCGGGTCGGCCGGCCCGGCGTGCCGACACTGCGCTCGCTGGCACGGCACCCGGTGCCGGCCGCTCCGGCACGCGGCTCGATCTCCCCTGCCGACCCTGCGGTCGTCGCGTTCACCACCGGCAGCACCGGGGCACCCAAGCCGACCGTGCTCCGCCAGCGCAACCTCGCGGCGATGATGTCGCTGGTCCTGGGGCACTGGGGCTACACCGACGGTCGCGAGGTGGTCGACATGCCCACCTTCCCGATGTTCTGGATCATCGGGCTCGCCGCGGGCGGCACCGTCGTCGTCCCCCCGATGGACTTCACGCTCAAGGGCCCCGGCGACGCCGACCCCGCCCTGCTCGTCCGCACGATCCGGGAGTGCGGCGTCCGCTCGCTCTTCGCCTCGCCGGCGCTGCTGACGAACCTCGCGGCGCACGCGCAGGCGCACCGGATCACGCTCCCGACCGTCGAGCGGATCGTCGCCGGCGGCGCCGAGGTGCCCGGCCCGCTGTTCGCCGAGGTCAAGCAGGCGCTCGGGCCGACCGGCGAGATGTACTCCGACTACGGCGCCACCGAGGCGCTCCCGGTGGCGGAGATCGCGGGCCGCGACGTCGTCGGCGTCGACGGCACGTGGGCCGCGACCGAGCAGGGGGCCGGCGTGTGCGTGGGGCTGCCGCTCCCCGGCGTGGAGGTGCGCATCGTCGCCGTCGACGACGGGCCCATCCCGGCGTGGACCGACGCGACCGAGCTGCCCGCGGGCGAGATCGGCGAGGTCGTGGCCCGCGGCCCGCACATCAGCGAGGAGTACTACCGCCAACCACGTGCCGACGAGGAGAACAAGATCGCCGACCCCACCGGACCGTGGCATCGGGTGGGCGACACCGGGTACCTCGACGCCGACGGCCGCCTGTGGGTGTGCGGGCGCCGATCACACCGCGTCACCACCGATCGGGGCGTGGCCTACCCCCTCTGCTGCGAGCCCGTGTACAACGCCCACCCGGGGGTGCTGCGCAGCGCGCTCGTCGGCGTCGACGACGGGACCGGACGCTGCGTGGCCACCATCTGCGTCGAGCTGCGCAAGGGCGTCGACCGCGCCGCGATCACCCGCGAGCTCGAACAGGTCGCCGGGCGCACCGACGCCACCGGGCTCGTCGAGCGCGTCGTCCTCGTCGACCACCTCCCCGTCGATCGCCGGCACAACGCCAAGATCGACCGACCCCGCCTCGCGGCCCGGCTGGCGACCCGAGACGCCTAGGCCCGACTAGTTCCAAGGGGTGTTCGGCTTCTCTGTGCCGACGGGTCGTTGGTCCTGGCACCGTGGGGCGTCCAGCGACCGAACTGGTTGCCTCATCCCGCATCGAGCCCGGTCGTCCATGATCGTGCGGTGCCAGGCGACCATTTCAGTCGCCACACACCGCACGGAACAGACCGTCGACGGCCTCACCCACCCGGCCAGAGGCGACCGTCCCGTCCCGAGTCATCTGTAGCCACCGACCCACAGTCGAGTCGTTCACAAGTCGGAGACCGACCACAAACAAGTCAAGAACAACCAAACGACCACAAACGACTCGCCAACCCCCTTGGAACTCGAGACTCTTAGGCCCGGGGTCGGGGGACGCCGCGGGCGACGGTGCGGGACAGGATGCCGAGCGTGGCCCGCAGGGCGCTCTCGGGCACGACCGGGAAGATGTCGGCTTCCTTCCAGGTCGGGTCGATGTTCGACCAGTCGTAGTACGAGGTGGCGAGGGTGCCCTCGTCGATGGGCTCGAGCGTGTAGCCGTAGACGTGGCCGATCTGGGGCTTGATCTGGCCCACGATCGTCCAGGCGATCTCACGGTCCTGCTCGAAGGTGACGATCTGCACGGTCACGTCGTAGAGGCCGAGGGGGTAGTCGTTGAGGGCCTCGCGGTCCATGTGTACGACGAAGGTGTCGCCCACGGCGCCGACGGGGTCGCCGGTGGCGTCCATCAGCATCCCCGAGCTGTCGATGGCGACGTGGCCCTGAGGGTCGGCGACCACGGCGAAGATCGTCGCCGGGTCGGCCGGAATGATCCGCTGGACCTCGATCCGTTCGCTGCTCATGCCGGGCATCCTGCCACCGGACCGGCGACAAGCGAAGATGTCAGGGCTGGTCGAGGGCGCGGAGTCGTTCGACGGCCAGGTCGAACTCGCCGCGGTAGTAGGGCACGGTGAACGTGGCTATCCGCTGGATGTTCTCGGCCGGCCCGGCCAGGCGGGCCATGCCGGCGAGCACTTGGAGGCGCACCTCGGCGAAGTCGGCCGGTAGCGGTGGGCGCATGGCGTCGCGGTCGGGCAGGGTCGGGAAGGGGGCGTGGGGCTCGGTCTGGTACCAGTAGGCGACCGAGGTGTAGTCGTTGGCGAAGTTGTTGGCGTGGCCGTGCTCGATGGTCCAGCGGAGTGACCGGTCGAAGCGGATGGGGTCGGCGACGTACCAGCGGTACATGCCGACCAGCCCGGCGAAGTCCCGGTGCTCGATCAGGTGGACGCCCGAGTAGGGACCGGTGAACTCCTCGAGCACGCAGGCCCCGGCGCCGAAGACCTCCTCGTGGCCGGTGCCGTGGATGCGGGGCGGCCAGGTGTCGCCGTCGACGAAGACCATGTCGTCGCCCTCGCCGTACCAACCGCCGGCGACGTTGTCGATCTCCAGGACCAGACCCACCATCTGTCCCTGCCCCTCGGCGTCGAGCGCGACGTAGTTGTGGATGCCGTCGAGGTTCACGCCGTCGTGGAGCTGGGTGTCGCGGGGCTCCATCGCCGGGACGGTCGGTCGCTCCTGGCGGTACTGGGCGTGGAAGCGCAGGACGTCACCGGGCAACGGGTCGTCGTAGGTCTCGTACTCGATGTGGAACCACACCATGCCGAGCGGTCCGCCCAGAGCGACGTCGGCCCGGTTCTGGACCTCGACGCGGGCGCCGGTGGCGAACGGCATCGGGAAGTAGGCGTTGAGACCCGGCGAGGCGCCCATGCCGGGGTTCACCGTCGTGAAGAAGCTGCTGTAGTGCCGGATCCGGCCGTGGGCCACGCCGAAGAAGTCGCCCAGCGGCACCTCCACCGACGGCGTGTCCTCGCCGTCCCAGAAGCACCGCAGGATGCCGTCCCGGTAGTCGGTCAGCTCGTGCGCGGCGAGCGCCACGTAGATCCGGGTGATGCAACCGGCACCATCGGCGTCCAGCAGGGTCACGCTCTCGCCGGCCGGGATGCGGACGTAGTCGTCGTTGCGCCCCGTCCGATCCCACGAGGACACCCGCCGGACCCCCGCCCGCGACGCCCGGAACAGCCGCCGCAGCGGATGATCATCCAACGGATGCCCCACGCCCACATCCTGGCAGCTGGCTACCAACCCCGAAATCTCGACGGAGATGGCGCTATAGCAACGCGTTCTGTCGAGATTTCGGTGATGTGTTGTGTCGAGATCAGTCCGAGTGGAGGGGGCGAGACGGGGAGATCGAGATGACGTCGGGGTCGTCGTCCGCGGCGCGGATCGCATCGGCGTCGGCGCGGGCGGTGAAGAGCTTGTCGTCGATGCGGTGCTGCACGTCGAAGCCCGGTGGCACGTAGTTCGACGGACCGACCTTCACGATGACCGCTGTGCGCTCCCCCGAGCGGCCGGCCTTCGGGGCCGGCGGGAAGGGTGCCGCCACGGACTCCCGCTTGGACCGGCCCGGCTCGGTACGGTCGACGCGGAATCGGAGGCGGTCGTCGGTCACCCGATCGACGGTAGCCAGGTCCTAGGGATTCTGCTCGGTGACCAGGCCGGTGGCCGAGATCCTCCCGTGGCCGTAGCGGGGGTCCCAACCGGCGGGGGTCGGCGGCGCGGCGCGGGCGGTCTTCGTCACGAGGTCCCGGATCTGGTCGACGGTCAGCGACTTGCCTCTGGCCTTCGCCTCTCCCAGCAGCACCGCGATGGACCCCGTGACGGCGGGAGCGGCCATCGAGGTGCCGGACTTGCGGACCGTGCCGTCGCCGCTGCGCGACCCGGCCGCCATGACGTTGTGCCCGGGCGCGGACACCTCGGGCTTCTGGCGACCGTCACGGGTCGGACCGGAGCTGGAGAAGAACGAGAGCGGCAGGCTCGCCTTGTGGGCGTCGTAGGAACCCACCACGATCGTCTTCTGCCCGCAGGAGATCGACCCGAGCGTGTGGCTGTTGTCGAGCGGTTCGGTGAAGCTCGACTGGCCCTTGTCGTCTCGCTCGATCCATGCGTGGTAGGCGACGCGCCTCCGCCGTGACCGGGTGCGGAACCGCAGGGTCCACTGGCCGGGCGGCACGTCCGGGTGGAGGAAGACGCCGACCATGTTGTCGCCGTTGTTCGGGTCCTTCAGCCGGTTGGCGGCGAACAGCACGACCTGGCGCTGGCGGCTGACCGTGGCGCTCTCGCCGGGCTCGAGCGTGCCCACGCTGCTGCCGTCGGGGGCGACCAGCTCGACCGAGAGGCGATCGGCGCCGTCGTACCAGACCTCGAGCTCGTTCGACGTCCAGTCACCCGCGGCCACCGACCAGACCAGGTCGTGCGTCCCGGTCGCCGGCACGACGCCGGCCGCGTGGATGCCGTCGTTGAAGGAGTTCGACGCGGCGATGACCACCGCCCGGTTCGGCCGCTGGGAGAGCAGGCGGTCGACGCCCTGCTCCACCAGCGTCGACCCGTCGTGCGGGCCGCCGTTGGTGCCGAGGCTCACGTTGATCGCGCAGGGCCGGTCGCCGGCAGTCTCGAACACGAAGGCGAGGGCCTCGAGGAGGTGGACGGAGTCGCCGAACGTCCGCCCGACGGCCCGTGGGCCGGTCCAGGGGATGTCGCTGCTCGCCACGTCGACGAACAGGAGGTTCGCCAACGCCGCCACCCCGGCGACGCCGGTGCCGCGGCCGTTGCCCGCGGCGATGTCCATCACGTGGGTGCCGTGGGCACTGGTGCCCGGGTCGTAGCCCAGCGCACCGTACGGGTCGGCCTTCTCGAGAGCGGCGTCGAGCGCAGCCGGGCGATGGACGAGGCCGTAGTCGAAGCTGCCCTCCCCGCTCCCCCGGGCGTGCTGGTCCCACAGCGACAGCAGACGGGTCCTCCCCGACGCGGTGCGGAAGTTCTGGTGGGCGAAGTCGCCCCCACCGTCGACGATCCCGACGACGACGCCCCGACCCCGCCGTCCCCGAGCGCCGGTGGGCAGGTCCTCCGGCCGGGCACCGATCTCCTCGGTCGTCGCGCCGAGCAGCTGCTTGAGCTGCCGGGCCGCCTTGAGGCTGACGACGAACGGGCGCGTGCGCACGTACTCGCTTCGGGCCACCGGGATGCGGCCGGTGACCATGACGGTGCCGTCCGCGGCCTCCTCCCCCACCACGATGCCGGGCCGGACCTCGCTCAGCTCCTCCCAGGCCGCGAGATCGGTGATCCTCGCGGCCACCGCGACCTCCCCGGCGTCCGTGGAAGAGGTCTCCGGCTTCGTGTGACCGAGCTGCTGGAACGCCACCAGCTTCTGCAGCCGGGGATCCATCTGCGGCATTTCCTCCGCACCCGCAGTTCCGCGCAAGCGCGTGAACTCGTAACCGCCCGCACCTTCCGCCATCGCCGTCGCCCCGTTTCCTCTTTCGATTCCGCCATCTCTCGATGCGACGGAACCCGCTCGCACCGATCACCTCTCACCATGACATAGCTCCTTCGCCTGGACACGCCCCTCGTGTCAATTGAAAGGTCCGCCCGTCACCCGTCGAACGACCAGGACATCGCCCCGCCGCCCCGCGATCGAGGGCTCGTAGAGTCACGGGGTGGAGTCCAGGCCAGGGTTGCCGGGTGGCGAGCGGCCGGGGGCGGTGGTCGTGGGTGGGGCGAACATGGACGTCAAGGCGTGGAGCGCCGACCGGATCGTGCCGGCGACCAGCAATCCGGGGACCACTGTGGTTGCGCCCGGAGGGGTGGGGAGGAACGTCGCCGAGAACCTCGCCCGCCTCGGGACGCCGGTGCACCTCGTCGCAGCCGTCGGCACCGACCTGCTCGGCGATCAGCTGGTCACCGCCACCGCGGCGGCGGGCGTGCAGGTGGAGCACGTGCGCCGCGGCGTGCATCCGACGGGCACCTACACCGCGGTCCTCGACGCCGACGGTGAGCTGCTCGTCGCGGTCTCCGACATGGCGGCGACCGACGCGCTGGCACCCGCGGACGTCCAGGCGGCCGAGGACCTGATCGCCGGGGCCGGCCTGCTGGTGCTCGACGGCAACCTGGCGCCGGAGACCATCGGCTGTGCGCTCGACCTGGCCGCCGCGACCGACGTCCGGGTGGTGCTCGAACCCGTCAGCGTGCCCAAGGCCGTCCGGCTGGCGGGCCAGCTCCGCTCCGGGCGACCGGTGTACGCCGTCACCCCCAACGCCGACGAGCTGGCGGCATTGACCGGCCGGCCCACCGGCACCGACGACCAGGTGCGCGACGCCATGCGCGGCCTGCACGACGCCGGCGTCGAGCTGGTGTGGGTCCGGCTCGGCGACCGCGGCTCGCGGCTCAGCGGTCCCGGCATCCTCGAAGCCCTACCTGCCCGGGCCGCCGCGGTCCGCGACGTCACGGGCGCCGGCGATGCGATGCTGGCGGCGTTCTGCCACGCCGTGCTCGGCGGGGCCACACCGGCCGACGCGGCGACCTTCGGCCATGCCGCCGCCGCCCTCACCGTCGGCAGCCCGCATACCGTCCGGCCCGACCTCACCGACCGGCTCGTCGAGAGCCTGCTGCCGTGACACCTCGCCCTCATCCGATGTTGCTGCTCACCGACGAGGTGGCGCAGGCGCTCCACGACGGTGACCCCGTGGTCGCGCTGGAGAGCACGATCATCAGCCACGGCATGCCGTACCCGGACAACGTCGCCATGGCCCGGGAGGTCGAGGGCATCGTCCGCGCCGGCGGCGCCGTGCCCGCGACCATCGCCGTGCTCGACGGCCGACCCCGCGTCGGGCTCGGCGGCGAGGACCTCGAACTGCTCGCCTCCCACCCGGACGTCGCCAAGGTCAGCGTGCGCGACCTGCCCTACGTCGTCGCCCGCGGCGCCCACGGGGCCACCACGGTCGCGGCCACGATGCGGCTGGCCGCGCTCGCGGGGATCCCGGTGTTCGTCACCGGCGGCGTCGGCGGCGTGCATCGTGGCGCACAACAGACCTTCGACGTCTCCGCCGACCTGACCGAGCTCGCCACCACGGACGTCGCGGTCGTCAGCGCGGGCGTGAAGTCGATCCTCGACATCGGGCTGACGCTGGAGGCGCTCGAGACCCTCGGCGTACCGGTCCTCGTGCACGGCAGCGACGAGTTCCCGTCGTTCTACTCCCGCAGCAGCGGCCACCCCGCCCCCATGCGGGTCGACTCGCCGGCCGAGGTGGCCGCAGTGATGACGGCGAAGTGGTCGCTCGGGATCTCCGGCGGCCTCGTCGTCGCCAACCCCATCCCGACGGACGACGAGATCCCCGCCGACGAGATCGCCGGCATCGTCGACCAGGCGCTCGCCGACCTGGACGCCGGCGGCATCCGCGGCAAGGACACCACCCCGTACCTCCTCGGCCGGATCGTCGAGATCACGGGAGGCGCCAGCCTGAAGGCGAACATCGCCCTCGTGCGCGCCAACGCCCGGCTCGGCACCGCCATCGCGATCGCCTACGCACAGACCCGCCGCTGACGTGATCAGGCTGCGCCGCGGGCGCCAGGAGGCCAGCGCGGTGATGATGCGGCTCGCGCCGCCGCACCGGACGGGTCGACGATCAGCCGGGGACGGTCAGGCCGTCGCGGACGATGGCGAGCAGGCGCTCGGTGACGTCGGCGTCGCCGCTGTAGCTCTGCATCGCCTGGCAACCGACGAGGAGGGTCTTCACGTCGCGCACGTCGACGTCGGACCGCACGGCGCCGGCCTGCTGGGCCCGGGCGAGCAGGCCGCCGAGCGCGTCCATGAAGCGTTTCTCGACGCCCTTGGCGACCTGGGTGAAGTCGACCCCGACGCCGGCAAGGGCGTCGACCAGGCCCTGGTCCTTGGCGCCCTCGGCGACCATCGTGGCCAGGAACGCGAACAGCGCGTCACCCGGGCCCCGCTCGTCGGTCAGCTCGTGGGCGTGCTCCACGAGCTGCTCCATCCGGTTGGTGACGATCGCCTGGAACAGCGCCTCCTTGGTCGGGAAGTGCCGGTAGACCGTGCCCGCGCCCACGCCCGCTCGGCGGGCGATCTCGTCGATCGGGACCGCCAGGCCCTCCGCGGCGAACGCCTCGTACGCCACGTCGAGCAACCGGGCGCGGTTCCGCGCGGCATCGGAGCGCAGCTTCCTGGGTGTCTTCTCCTCGGGCAAGAGGTCACACGATCCTCGGTCAACAAACGGGGCGTGCGTTCCGTATATAGTGTGAAGCGGAACGCACGCCCCGTATCGTAGCCAGGGAGTCCCGATGACCGACGACAAGTGGACCACCGACGACATGCCCGACCAGGCCGGCCGCACCGCGGTGATCACCGGCGCCAACACCGGCCTCGGCCTGGAGACAGCCAAGGCCCTCGCCGCCCGGGGCGCCGCCGTCGTGCTCGCGGTCCGCAACCTCGACAAGGGCAAGGACGCGGCGGCCGCGGTCGTCGCGGGCAGCCCCGGGGCCGACGTGACCCTGCAGCGGCTGGACCTGTCCTCGCTGGCCTCGGTGCGCGAGGCGGCCGACAAGATTCGTGCCGGTCACGACCGGATCGACCTCCTCGTCAACAACGCCGGTGTCATGTACACGCCGCAGAGCACGACAGCCGACGGCTTCGAGCTCCAGTTCGGCACCAACCACCTCGGCCACTTCGCCCTCACCGGCCTGCTCCTCGACCGGCTGCTCGCCACCGACGGCTCGCGCGTCGTCACCGTCAGCAGCGTCGGGCACCGCATCCGGGCGCGGATCAACTTCGACGACCTGCAGTTCGAGCACGGCTACAGCCGGGTCGCGGCGTACGGGCAGTCGAAGCTGGCGAACCTGATGTTCACCTACGAGCTGCAGCGCCGGCTCGCGGCGGCCGACGCCACCACCGTCGCCCTGGCGGCGCACCCCGGGGGCTCGAACACCGAGCTCGTCCGCAACTCCCCCGCTCCGCTGCGCGCCCTCAACGCCGTGTTCGGTCCTTTGGTCACCCAGAGCGCCGCCATGGGTGCGCTGCCGACGTTGCGCGCCGCCACCGACCCGGCCGCGCTCGGCGGCCAGTACTACGGGCCCGGCGGCTTCCGCGAGCTCCGGGGGCACCCGAAGGTGGTCGCCTCGAGCGCACGGTCGCACGAAGTCGACGTCCAGCGTCGGCTGTGGACCGCCTCCGAAGACCTCACGGGCGTCACGTACCCGATCTGATCACCCTCACCCTGAAGGAGCTCGAACCATGGAACTCGGACTGCACGTCGCCGACTTCACCTGGACCGGAGGCGCCCCGCAGCTGGCGCCGTCACTCACCCGCGTGGCGAAGACCGCCGAGGACGCCGGCTTCGCACGCCTCACCGTCATGGACCACTTCTGGCAGATCACGGGGCTGGGCCCGCCCGAGCACGAGATGCTCGAGGCCTACACCACGCTCGGCTACCTCGCCGCCCACACCGACCGGATCCTGCTGCACACGCTCGTGACCGGCGTCGTCTACCGCGAGCCCGGCCTGCTCGCCAAGGCCGTGACCACCCTCGACGTGCTCTCCGGCGGCCGCGCCGGCCTCGGCATCGGCGCCGCCTGGAACGAGGAGGAATCGCTCGGGCTGGGCCTGCCGTTCCCGCCGACGGCCGAGCGGTTCGAGCGGTTGGAGGAGACCCTGAAGATCTGCCTGCAGATGTGGAGCGACAGCGAGGAGCCGTTCGACGGCACCCACTACCACCTCGGTCGCACGCTGAGCTCGCCGCAGAACCTCACCTCGCCCCGCCCGCGGATCATGATCGGCGGCACCGGGGAGCGGAAGACGCTTCGGCTCGTGGCCCGCTACGCCGACGCCTGCAACCTCTTCGGCGGGCCCGAGGCCGCGCACAAGCTCGACGTGCTGCGCGGCCACTGCGAGAGCGAGGGCCGCGACTACGACGACGTCGAGAAGACCGCCACGCTGATGGCCGACGTGTCCGGCGGAGCGGAGCCGTTCGTCGAGCAGCTGCGAGCCCTCCACGAGCTGGGCTTCACCGTCGCCTACGTGATGGTGCCCGGCCCCGACCCGTTCGGCGCGCTCGACGTGCTCGGAGCGAAGGTGATCCCCGAGATCGCCGGCTGGTGACCCGCCGAAGCGGGCGCGGGTGCCGTTTACGCTGGGGTCGTGACGCCGACCGTGCTCGATCCCCTGCTCGCCGAGGACGCTGCCGAGCAGATGGTGGCGCTGTGGCACGGCTACGGGAGCTACGGGCAGTACAGCAACGAGGGCTTCGACACCGGCTTCGCCCCCGAGCTGGCCCAGCGCTACGACGCCAGCGCCAACTTCGTCCGCACCGGCGGACGGTTCGGCCGGCGGGAGGACCGTCGCCTGCTGGCGGCCCGGACCAACTACTTCCGCGAGACCTACTTCTACGGCGAGCACGCCTGCTCCCCGGGCGTCGAGGCCTTCCGGGACGACCCCGGGCTGCTGGCGGCCGCCGCCCGCCTGCACGACCGGCCGGTGACCGTGCCGGCCATCGTCTACGCCAACATCCTGCTCCCGGGCCAGGAGCTGGCGGTGCACACCGACGTCCCCGAGTTCCGGGGCGCCAACCGGCGGATCGTGCCGCAGTGGCTGCTGGTGGTGATGCGCCACTCGGAGCTGTTCGAGAGCTGGCGGATGCGGATCGCCACCGCCGTCGCCTACTTCGGCGACGCCGAGGGCGGTGACCTGGCCTACTACCCCGAGGGCCCGGACGGCCCGGCGGCCACCTACGAACCCCGCCACAACACCGGCGTGGTGCTCGACACCGACACGGTGTTCCACGGCGTCGACCGGGTGGCCGGCGACGAGGCGCCGCTGTCGCGACTCGAGCCGGGGATGCGCCTGCACCCCGAGGGCGACGACCGCTGGACCGTCCGAGGCGGCGACGCTGGCCCGGTCGCTGCCGATGCCCCGGTCGCCGAGTACCGCACGTCGGACCTGCGCTACTCGGTCTCGTGGAAGGCCTACTGCTTCGCCGACGAGGCCGAGCGCGACGCCTGGGCCGCCCACCACGACGATCTCACGCTCGACCACATCCTCGACACCCTCGAGACCGACCTCCGGTCCCGCGGCCGCCTCGACGGCCCCCGCCCCCCGGCCCCCGACTTCGGCAAGCTCCTCATCGACGCCTACATCGACTTCCCCGCCTGAGCCCGAGTCATCTGTAGTCGCCAAACCACAGTCGAGTCGTTCGTCGTCGGAGACCGACCACAAGCGACTCGAGAACAACCAAACGACCACAAACGACTCGCCAAACCGCCCGAGCCGAGTGGAGGTCAGGGGCGGATGGCGATCGTTGCCTCTACCTCGAGGGCCAGGTTGGCGGGTAGGGAGGCGACGCCGACGGCCAGGCGGGCGTGCTCGCCGCGCTCGCCGAACACCCGGACGAGGATGTCGGAGGCGGCGTCGATGACGGCGGTGTGGTCTGTGAAGTCCGGGGTGGCGTTCACCACGCCGTAGACCCGCAGCACCCGGTCGACCCGCTCCAGCGAGCCGCCGAGCTCGTGTCGCACGGTGGCGAGCAGGCTGAGGGCGGCGAGCTTCGCCGCCTCCCTCCCCTCGTCGACGGTCAGCGACTCGCCGAGCCTGCCGGTGACGAGCGTCCCGTCGGCTCCGAGGGGGATGTGGCCTGCCGTCCACAGGATGCCGTCGTGGACGACGGCGCTGCGGTACGTGCCGGCCGGCGGGAAGACGGGTGGGATGGCGAGGCCGCTCAGGTCCGGCTCGGTCATGGGGAAGGTCTACACGGCCGCGATCAACGGGTGGAGTCGAAGAAGCCGGTCTCCAGGTCGTCGATCACGGCGTCGACGGGGTCGCCGCTGACGACGAGCGATCCCCGCCAGGGCGCGCCGAGGGAGAAGAGGAGGGCGAGGCTCAGTCCGACCACGCAGGCGAGGCCGCCGACGAGGAACGAGGTCCGCACGCTGCTGCGGAAGCCGAGGGCACCGGCGTTGGCGATCAACGCCGCCCCACCCACGACCAGGGTGACGACGTAGAGCACCGGGATCTCACGCGCGGCCGCGGCGATGCGCTGCCGCCGATCGCCGGTCACCGCATCCAACGAGACGAGGAGCTCGGTGCTGGTCGGCGTACCCAGCTCGGCGCGGGCCGCCTCCGTCCGCACCACGTGCTCCAACGTCGCGATGGCGTCGGCGACCCCCGCGTCGCCCTCCGCGGCACCTCCGCCGCGCCACTCGGTGGCGCGCGTCGCCCGGAGGTAGTCGCCGAGGGCGTCGTGGATGGGCTCCGACCGGACGCCGGGGCTCGTCGCGGCCCAGGCCAGCCGGGAGGCCGCCGAGGCCTCGTCGGCGACGATGTCCTGCGCCGACTTCAGGTAGTTCGCCTCGCCGGCCAGGGTGAGCGCGATCAGGACCCCGAAGGCGGCTCCGAGGGCGGGCATGAGGGGTGACGCGATGCCCTGCACCTGGTCGTGCTCGTCGGCCGGCACCGCCGCCCGCACCGCGAACCGGGCGCCGAAGGCGATCAGCAGAGCGAAGGCGAGCCAGCCGACGACGAGCACCGCCGCCGGCAGGGAGGTCAACCAGTCCACGCCACCACCTACAGCGCGATCCCGCGGGCGTCGCACGGTGGCGGCACGTCGTGCCCGACGATCTCCAGCTCCTGGTCGATGACCACCAACGTGCGCTCCATCGCCACCGGGCGGAGGCCGCCGACGCCGGCATGGACCGGGTTGTCGAGAAAGTTGAGCAGCAGCAGCATCGCGGTGATCACCGCCACGACCACGCCGATGAGCATCGCCTGGACGACTGCCCGCTCGCCGCTGTCGGCGAAGAAGAGCATGAACACGAAGATGAGGCCGGCGCTGAAGAACAGCACGACCCACAGCGGCGTGGGGATCACACCGACGGCGCCGTGGATCCGAGCGTTGCGCGCCTCCTCCCGGGCCGACGTCTGGTCGAGCCAGTTGTCGTAGGCGGACTGCTCGGTCGCCGTCTGCGGCTCGACCGTCCGGAGCGTGCGGAACAGCTCGACCGCCCAGGGGTTGACCTGCTCCCCCAGGGTCCCGGACTCCATGCGCTCCCACTGCACGCCGGCCACCGAGCGGGCGTAGCAGACCAGCTCACCGGTCAGCTCGCCGGACACCGACGGCGGGAAGAACTGTGCCGTCTCGACCTGCTGCCCGACGGTGAGCGCCTCGTCCTCGGCCCCGGCGCGGGCGGCGTCGTAGCTGGTGAAGGCCAGGAACACGACGAAGCCCAGCAGGACCGCGAAGCCGGTCGCCAACACCCCGAAGACCCCCGCGGCCCGGTCCCCGTCGTGGAAGTAGCTGCCGTCCGGCGCCGTCCGCCGCACCAGCAGCATCGCGGCGATCGCGACGGCAGTCGCCGCGGCGACGGTGAGGATGGCGACGACGAGGTTCATCTCCGTGGCCAGTTGACCCGCGCTCCCCCGCCCCGGCATCACCCCGACGGGGCGAGATCGCGGGATCCGCGGTATCCGCGGCCCGGCCGAGCCGTCAGACCGCCTGGGCCAGCGAGCCGATGAGCACCGCCAGGAGGAAGCCGCCGGTGGTCACCAGGGCGCTGATCGGGCCGCCCTCGCGATGGGCCTCGGGCAGCATCGTCGAGGCGACCATGGTGAGCACGGCACCCGCGGCATAGGCCGACAGCGCGGCCAGGGCACCGTCGCTCGCTCCGTCGAGCAGGGCATAGCCCGCGGCGGCGGTCAGCGTGGAGACCGCCGCCACCGACCACCACATCCGCATGATGGTCCGGGGCGGGCGACCCGACTGGGCCAGGCCGGCAGTGGCCGACAGCGCCTCGGGCACGTTCGAGAGGAAGACGGCGATCACGAACGTGCCGCCCACGCGCCCGCTGTCGAGGAGGGAGATGCCGATGGCGGCGGCCTCGGGGACACCGTCCAACACCGCCCCGAGGACGATGGCCATCGGGTTGCTCGCCTCCTCCCCGACGGGCTCGACGGGCTCGACCTGGGGATCGTCGGGGGACGAGCCGGCACTCCCCCGCTGACGGTGTGGCCGGCCACGTCGGCTGACCAGCAGGTCGCCGCCGAAGAACGTCAGCGCTCCCGCGGTCATGCCCAGCGTGGTCGGCCCGCCGCCGCCCAGCTCGAGGGCCTCCTCGACCAGCTCGAAGGCGACCGAGCTGATGAGCACCCCAGAGCCGAAGGCCATGAACAGGCCGATCGCCCGGGTCGACCACTGCCGGTGCAGGGCCATGAACCCACCCAGCAGCAGCGCCGAGCCGGCGACGAAGCCCCAGATCGCTGCGGCGAGCACGGACTCGACTCCTGGTTGTCCCGGTCAGGCGGTCAGGCGGTCAGGGCTGGCCCGGTCCCGGGCCGGCCGGCACCCCACGCGGGTAACGGGGCGTCGGGTAGCCCGGCTCGACGGGCTGACCCGGCGGGGGCGCCGTGGGCGTGCCCGGCTGCACGCCCGCCGGGGCGAGGTGCTGGCGGCGGCGCAGTGCGACGATCCTCTCGGTCAGCCACGTGATCAGGGCGTGGACCGTGAGGCCGACCATCGAGTACACGATCATGGCGAACAGCAGCGAGACGTCGAGGACCGACTGGTCGGACACCGCCTTGGACGGGAACATGCCCCGGAACGGCTCCATGACGCGCTCGACGTTGCGGTACACCCACCTCGTGAACTCGGCGTCGGTGCTGGCGCCGAACAGCTGGAGGACGAACCCCAGCGTGAGCAGCACCAGGTCGACGATCACCACGACGTAGACGAAGACCACGAGCGCCTTGGCCGCACGCAGCAGCCAGAGCTTGGGCGGCGCCGGGGCCGGGGCCGGAACGGTGGACATCGAAAGCTCCTCGGGTGGTGGGTCCGTCGGGATCAGCGTCAGGCGTCGGCGGTTCGCAGGGGTCATCCGCGGTCCCGCCGGATGCAACGGAACCCCAGGTGCGACGTCGACGTGTCGACCGCCTGGGCCATGCGGGCCGCCGGCCGGTAGCGCCGGCAGTAGTTGGGGGCGCAGAGGTGGGAGCCGCCCTTCATCACCCGGCGCAGGACGGGTGCCTCGGAGAGGTCGGCCTCGTCGGACTGGCCGGCCTCGTGCGGAACGCTCCCGCCGCAGCAGCCCGGGCTCGGGGCACGGTCGCCGTGGTCGACGTACGGGTCGGCGGTCCACTCCCAGACGTTGCCGATCATGTCGAACAGGCCGTAGCCGTTGGGCGGGAACGAACGCACGGGCGAGGTGAGCTCGTAGCCGTCGAGCGCCAGGTTCTCGACGGGGAACTCGCCCTGCCAGGTGTTCGCCATGTGCTTCCCGCCCGGGGTCAGCTCGTCGCCCCAGGCGAACTCGGCCCCGTAGGGACCACCGCCCCGACAAGCCCGCTCCCACTCCGCCTCGGTGGGCAGCGCCTTGCCCGCCCAGCCGGCGTACGCCTCGACGTCCTCCCAGGCGACGTGGACGACCGGGTGTCGCTCGAGCCCGCGCCGCGAGCTCTGGGGGCCGCGGGGATGGCGCCAGTTGGCCCCGGGCACGAGGATCCACCAGAGGTAGACGTCGCCCGGGCCGACCGGCGGGCGGGGCTTGCGGAACGTCGCGGACGCCGGGATCAGCAGATCGGGCCGGGCATCCGGGTAGTCCGCGGCGTCCGGCGGCCGCTCGGCCAGCGTCACGTGGCCGGTCTCGGCGACGAAGCGGCCGAACTGCTCGTTGGTGACGGGGTGGCGGTCGATCCAGAAACCCTCGACCGCCACCCGACGGGCAGGCGCCTCCTCCGGGTAGTGGCGATCCGAGCCCATGACGAACGAGCCGCCCGGGACCCACGCCATCTCGTCGGCGTCGCCGGCGCCGTCGCCGCCGTGGCGCGGCTTCCGGCGTCGGGTGGAGGAGGTGCTCACGTTGCTGCTGACGGGCTCGTCGGGTCGCTCAGCCGGTCACGGGACGACGACGCGCCGCTTCATCGACTCGTACTCGACGTCGTCGATGACGCCGCGGTCGTGCAGGTCGGTGAGCTGGACGAGGTCGCTGGTCGGCGTCGCGGCCGCGGACCGGATGTAGGACTGCATCGCCGCGTCGGTCTGCCGGACGTCCTCGACCCGGTGCTCCCCGATCTTGTGCCCCCGGGCGATCAGGTAGGCGAGCACCCCGAGGTACGGCAGGACGATGATGAACAGCGACCAGATCGCCTTGGCCCATCCGCCCAGGTCACGGCTCCGGAAGATGTCGCCGAAGACCGTGATGACGAGCCAGATCCACAGGAAGAACAACGTGAACCACAGCATCGACAAGAACACTTCGCCGACCTGCCATGTTGCCAAAGTCATCTCGATTTCCCCTTCTGATGAGTCGCTTCTGGTTGGACGAGCCGAGCGGGCTACTGGCGCGCCATGGCGAGCCGGAGACGCTCCTCGGGGGTGATGAGGTGGTCGACGTCCTCGGCGGCCTTGTCGACGTCGATCTGGACCCAGCGCACGCGGCCGTTGAACGGTGTCCCCCCGTGCTCGTCGTCGCTGACCGGGGTGCCCGAGTCGCTCCCGACGTCGGCGGTCTCGTCGGCCGAGAAGACCATCGGCACGGTGGCGTCGATCCGGCCGGCTCCGACCTGGTCGCCGTCGACGAACAGGGCGACCTCGCCGCCCTTGCCGAGCCCGCCACCGTCGTAGGTGAACTCCATGCGCACCTGGTGCTCACCCGCCGGGATCGGCGTGGTGGCCTCGACCTTGAACCTCTGCAGGCCGAAGAGGCTGTAGCAGTAGGCGGGCCGGCCGTCGTTGGCGTAGAGGGACCATCCGCCGAAGGCGCCGCCCTGGGCGACGATGACCCCCTGCGCCCCGCTGCCGGGTACCTCGATCTCGGCGGTCACCGAGTGGGACTTGTTCTTGACCACCAGCAGCGAGTTCTCGCTGAGCCGGCCCATCCCACCGAAGAGCAGCTGCGAGTGTCCCTGGATGAGCTGCGGGCGACCGGCGAGGTCGGCGTTGAACCGCTCGAAGCGGCGGTCGTCGAGGGGCAGCACGTCGTACTTGGCGGCTTCGATGAGGAAGAGCCGTTGCAGCTCGTGGAGCTTGCCGGGCTGCTCGGCCGACAGGTCCCGGGCCTGGGTCCAGTCGTCGGGTCCGTACAGCTCCCAGACGTCGTCGTCGAGCGCCGGCACCTCGGTCACGACCCAGGGCAGGCTGTGCCGGGTCACCGCGGTCCACCCCTTGTGGTAGATCCCACGGTTGACGAACATCTCGAAGTACTGCGTCTCGCGCTGCTCCGGTGCCGCCGCGTTGTCGAAGCTCGCCGCCATGTCCACGCCGTGCAGCGGCATCTGCTGCACGCCGTGCACGAACGTCGGCGCGGGGACCCCGGCGGCTGCCAGCACCGTCGCGGCCACGTCGATCACGTGGTGGAACTGGGTGCGGACCTCGCCCCGCGACGAGAACCCGTTGGGCCAGTGCACGATCGTGCCGTTGCGGGTGCCGCCCCAGTGCGAGGCCACCTGCTTGGTCCACTGGAAGGGCGTGTCCATGGCATGGGCCCACCCGACCGCGTAGTGGTTGTACGCCGCCGGGGTGCCGAAGTCGTCGATCTTGGAGGCCATGAACTCGGCGGTCTCCAGGCCCGCGGCGCCGTTGAGGGTGATCAGCTCGTTGAAGCAACCGTTCAACGTGCCCTCGCCCGACGCCCCGTTGTCACCGATGATCAGGTAGACGAGCGTGTCGTCGAGGACGTCGAGGTCCCGCAACGCGTCGAGGAGCCGCCCGATGTGGTGGTCGGTGTGCTCGAGGAACCCGGCGTAGACCTCCATCTGGCGGGCCAGCACGGGCTTGAGCTCGTCGGGCATGTCGTCCCAGGCGGGGATCTCGGCGGGCTGGGCGGTCAGCTCGGCGTCCGGCGGGATGACCCCCAGCTCCTTCTGACGGGCGAAGGTCTCCTCGCGCAGCCGGTCCCAGCCCTGGTCGAACCTGCCCTTGTACTTGTCGGACCACTCGACCGGCACGTGGTGCGGGGCGTGGGTCGCTCCCGGCGCGTAGTAGACGAAGAACGGCTTGTCGGCCATCAGCGCCTTCTGCTGGCGGACCCAGTCGATCGCCCGATCGGTCATGTCCTCGGTGAAGTGGTAGCCCTCCTCCGGCGTGCGGTCGGGCTCGACGGGCACGGTGTCGCGGTAGAGAGCCGGCGCGTACTGGTTGGTCTCCCCGCCGATGAACCCGTAGAAGTGCTCGAAGCCCGAGCCGGTGGGCCACTGCTCGAACGGGCCCATCGGGCTCGTCTCCCACACGGGGACCTCGTGGCACTTCCCGAACTGCGCCGTCGAGTAACCGTTGAGCTTGAGGGTCTCGGCGAGGGGCGCGGCCTCCTTGGGCCGTACCGAGCTGTAGCCGGGCGCGGAGGTGGCGATCTCGGTGATCCCGCCCATGCCCACCGAGTGGTGGTTGCGGCCGGTGAGCAGCGCCTGGCGGGTGGGCGAGCACAGCGCGGTGGTGTGGAAGCGGTTGTACTTCAACCCGTTGGCGGCCAGCCGCTCGGCGTTCGGGGTGTCGATCGGCCCGCCGAAGGCGCTCGACGAACCGAACCCGGCGTCGTCGACCAGCAGGACCAGCACGTTCGGTGCGCCCTTGGGCGGGCGGAGGGGCTCGATCGGCGGGTACGCGGTGTCGGGGTCCTTGGCGTCGTACGTGGTGAGGCCCACGTAGGCGCGGTCCACGATCGGCAGCGAGAACCGGTTGAGGTCGTTGTCGCGTGTCATGGTCGCGGTCCTCCCGCAGGTCGAAGCATCCTCCCCACCATCCGCCCGACCCGACCGCGTCGCCTCATCCCCTCGGGGTGATCGTCGAGGGCAATCACCCTGGCGGGATGAGCCGGGGACCCCGACGAGGGGCGCACGGTGCACCCGTGGTGGACGGGGACCGGGACGGCGACGGCGACGAGGTCTCCCCGTTCCGACCGCGGGCCGAGCAGCCGTTGCTCCAGCGCACCTTCCCCGTGACGGCGCACGTCGCCCACTACCAGCGCCGGAGCCTGAAGCGCGACGCCGTCGCCGGTGTGACCGTCGCGGCGCTGGCCATCCCGTCGGCCATGGCCTACGCCGAGATCGCGGGCCTCGACCCGATCTTCGGCCTGTACGCGCTACTGCTGCCGGCGGTCGCCTACATGGTCTTCGGATCCTCACGCCAGCTGATCGTCGGACCCGAGGGGGCGCTGGCGGTGCTCGTGGCGACCGCAGTGGCGCCGCTCACGGACGACCCCCAGCGCTACGCCGAGGCCGCGGCGCTGCTGGCGGTGCTGGTGGCGGCGATCTTCGCCGTCGCCCGGCTCCTGCGGCTCGGCTGGGTGGCGGACTACTTCTCCCGCCCCGTGCTCGTCGGCTACATCCACGGCGTCGCCGTCGTGCTGATCGTGGGCCAGCTGGGGAAGATCCTCGGGATCTCGGTCGACGCCGACGACGCCGTGCCCCAGCTCGTCGAGGTCGTCCAGGAGCTGGCTGAGGTCGACGAGCTCACGCTGCTCATCGGCCTGGTGTCGATCGGCGCGCTGCTGGTGCTGCGCCGGCGGGCGCCGAAGGTCCCGGCCGCGCTCGTCGTGGTGATCGCCGGGATCGCGCTGTCGGCAGCGGCCGGGCTGGAGGATCGAGGCGTCGCCGTGATCGGTGACATCCCCTCCGGCCTCCCGTCGGTCACGTGGCCGACCCTGCCGCTCGGCGACGTGCTCACGCTGCTGCCCGCCGCGATCGGCATCTTCCTCGTGAGCTTCGCCGACGGCATCCTCACCGCCCGGTCGTTCGCCGGGCAGCACGGGCAGCGGATCGACGCGAACCAGGAGCTGGTCGCCTTCGCCGCCGCCAACCTCTCGGCGGGCGTCACGCAGGGCTTCCCGGTGGGCGCCAGCGGTTCCCGCACCGCCGTCAACGACCAGATGGGCGGCCGCACCCAGGCCGTCGGGAGCATCGCTGCCCTGGTCGTCGCCGTCGTGCTGCTGTTCCTCACGGCCCCGGTCGAGCTGCTCCCCACCGCGTGCCTCGGCGCGGTCATCGTCGGTGCCGCCGTCGGGCTCATCGAGCCGGACCTGTGGCGGGCCCTGGCCCAGGCCGGGCGTGCGCAGGTCGTCGTGGCGGCGGTCGCGGCCGTCGGGGTGGTCGTGCTCGGGGTCCTCCCGGCTCTGGTGCTCGCCGTGCTGCTCTCGATCGTCGAGACCGTGACCCGCAGCGCCCAGCCCCACGACGCCGTGGTGGGCTGGGTCGAGCGGCTCGGCCGCTACGCCGACGTGTCCGTCCACCCCAGCGCCCGCACCACCCCGGGCATCGTCGTCTACCGCCTCGACGACCGGCTCTTCTTCGCCAACGCCCGCTACGTCAAGGCCCGGGTGGCGGAGGCGATCGCCGGGGCCACGACCCGCACCCACCACCTTGTCTTCGACGCCGAGGCGGTCACCGCGCTCGACGCGTCGGGGGCGGAGGCGCTCGGGGAGCTGCGCCGGTCGCTCGACGAGGACGGGATCGGTCTCGCCGTCGCCCGCCTGAAGCAGCCGGTCCGGGAGGTGTTCGACGCCACCGGGCTCACGGAGGCGATCGGCGCGGAGCACTTCCACCCCACGGTCCGCGCCGCCGTCAGCGCCTACGCGTCGACGGCGACCCCGGGCCCCGACTGTCATCCCTAAGGGGTGACGCTCGGCGACCGGGGACCGCCCATTGTGTCGACGATGGAGCGTCGGGCCGACGTCATCGCCGGGATGACCACGGCGGCGGTGGTGGTGCCCCAGGCCATGGCCTACGCCACCATCGCCGGCCTGCCCGTGCAGCTCGGCCTCTACGCCGGGCTGGTGCCCATGGCGGTCTACGCGGTGCTGGGCACGTCACGCGTGCTGAGCGTCAGCACGACGTCGACCGTCGCGGCGCTCACGGCCACCGCCCTCGTCGCTGCGGATGCGCAGGGCGACCCGGCGCAGGCCACCAGCGCGGCGATCACGTTGGCGCTGCTCACCGGCGCCGTCCTCGCCGTGGGCGGCGTCCTGCGGCTCGGCTTCCTCGCCGACCTGATCTCCGTGCCCGTCCTGGTCGGCTTCAAGGTCGGCACGGGGCTCGTGATCGCCGCCGGGCAGCTGGGGAAGATCCTCGGGATCGACGCCTCGGGCGACAACTTCTTCCAGCAGGTGGGCGCCGCGCTCCGCCACGTCGGCGACGTCGACCTGCCGACCGCGGCGTTGGCGGGTGCCACGATCGCCGGGCTGGTGGTGGCGCACAAGGTTGTGCCCCGGGTGCCCGGCCCGCTGCTCGCGGTCGGGCTCGGGATCGCGGCGGTGTGGTCGCTCGGCCTCGGCGACGACGGCGTCGCGCTGATCACGCCGGTCCCCCAGGGACTGCCGCGGCCGGCGCTGCCGGAGCTCGACGGCAGCGCCGGGCTGTTGGGGCCGGCGGTCGCCATCGCGCTCATGGCCTTTGTGGAGTCGTCCTCGGCGGCGCGATCGTTCCGGCGCCCCGACGATCCGCCGGTCGTCGTCGACCGCGAGCTGGTCGCCCTCGGGGCCGCCAACGTGGCCGGCTCGGCCTTCGGGTCGATGCCGGCGGCCGGGGGCCTGTCGCAGACCGCGGTCAACGAGGGTGCCGGCGCCCGCTCCCAGTCGGCGAGCCTGGTCACCGTGGTCGGCGTGGCCATGACGCTGACGCTGCTGGCGCCGCTGTTCGAGGACCTCGCCCAGGCCACGCTGGGTGCGGTCGTGATCGTCGCGGCCGCCGGGCTGGTCGACGTCGGAGCGCTGCGGCGCCTGGCCGCGGTGCGCCGGGAGGAGCTGGTCGTCGCGGCGCTGGCCGCCCTCGGCGTGCTCCTCTGGGGCACCGTGGCGGGGGTCGTCATCGGGGTCGCCCTGAGCTACCTGCTGCTGTTCCGGGTGCTGGGCCGACCGGCGATCTCCGTCCAGGCGGAGCCCGAGGGGCCGTGGGTGCCGCTCGGGGAGCACCCGGCCTCCCTCCGTCCGGGCCTCGTGGTCGCCCGGGTCGACCTCCCGGTGTACTGGGCCAGCGGACGCCCGGTCGCCGAACGCCTCGTCGCCGCCGTCGACGCCCTGCCCGCTCCGCCCCGTGTGCTGCTGCTCGACTGGTCCAACCAGCCACGTCACGGCAGCACCCTCTTCGCGGTCCACGCCGACCTCGCCGTGCAGCTCGGCCAGCGGGGCGTGGAGCTGTGGATCGCCGGCGACCTCGCCGCCGCCGCCCACGCGCCGCCCGGGGGCGACGACGGCATCCGGCACTTCGCCTCCCTGAGCGAGGCCCTCGCCGGCTACGGCGCCTCGCCCTAGTCATCCCGAAGGGATGATCCCGTCGCGCCGATCGAGGCGGACGATGCGTCGGCAGTGGTCGACCGACGAAGGGGAGTCCCCAGATGGACGACGTCACGGATGTCGACGAGCTCGGGCCCGTCGACTGGATCGTCATCGAGTTCCCGGGCAGCAAGTTCAACGGGGAGATAGCTCCCGCGCTCGTCGATCTGGTCGAGCGCGACCTGGTCCGGGTGCTCGATCTGCTGGTGCTGAAG
The DNA here is from genome assembly GCA_035316325.1 of Acidimicrobiales bacterium. Taxonomy (NCBI): domain Bacteria; kingdom Bacillati; phylum Actinomycetota; class Acidimicrobiia; order Acidimicrobiales; species Acidimicrobiales bacterium. The sequence goes on along the minus strand of DATHJB010000045.1, from coordinate 5,135 downwards.
ACGGAGACCGACGGTTCGGTCGAGGCGTTCGAGCTGTCCGACCTCGACGTCGGTGAGCTCGGTGCGCTCCGGTCCTTCGAGGAGGGGCTGGCGATGCTGCTGAGCGAGCAGGACGTGGAGGCCGTCGCCGCCGCGCTCGAGCCCGGCAGCTCGGCCGCGGTCCTCGTCTGGGAGAACACCTGGGCCGCGCCGTTCGGGGCTGCGGTCCGCCACTCCGGCGGGCAGCTCGTCGCCGGCGGCCGCATCCCGATCCAGGCGCTGCTCGCCGCGGTCGAGGACGACGAGGACGAGGACGAGGACGAGCCCGACGACGACGAGCCCGACGACGACGAGCCCGACGAGGTCGACGAGGTCGACGAAGTCGACCAGGAAGACCGAGGAGACTGAGATGCCACTCGCAAGACGCCGCATGCGCCGGGCCGCCGTGCTCGGACCCGCGCCGGTCGCCCGCACCGCGGCCACCGTCGCCACCGCCGCCGTGGTCACCCGGGGCGTCCGCCGGCGGTCGACCCGTCGCACCGTCCGCCGGGTCGGCCGGCGGTTCTGAGGCGCCGGTCCTCGTTGCCGTTGTTCACCTCGTTGCAGGGCTACGACCGGCGCTGGTTGCGCAGCGACCTCGTCGCCGGGCTGACCGTGTGGGCGGTGCTCGTACCCGAGTCCCTCGCCTACGCGTCGATCGCCGGGGTGTCCCCGGTGATCGGGCTCTACGCGGCACCTCCGGCGCTGATCTTCTACGCGCTGTTCGGCAGTTCGAAGCACCTGGTGACCGGGCCGATGTCGGCCACGGCGGCGCTCTCGGCCGCCGCCGTCGCCGATGTCGCGGTCGGCTCCGACGACGTCGTGGCGCTGACGGCCGCGCTGGCCGTCGTCACCGGGGCGTTGGCGCTGCTCGCCGGGCTGCTCCGCCTCGGCTTCCTCGCCGGCTTCATCTCCGAGCCGGTCATCAAGGGCTTCATCGTCGGGGTCGCGTGCACGATCATCGTCGGCCAGGTGCCGAAGCTGCTCGGGATCGAGAAGGACGGCGAGACCTTCTTCGAGCAGCTGTGGCACGTGCTCGGCAACCTCGGCGACACGAGCGCGGTCACCGGCGCGGTCGGTGCCGGCTGCCTGGCGGTGGTCCTGGTCCTGCGGCGCGTCGCGCCCGTGATCCCCGGCTCGCTCGTGACGGTCGCGCTCGGCGTCGTCCTCGTCTCGCAGTTCCACCTCGACGACCACGGGGTGGCGATCGTCGGCCCGATCGAGAGCGGGCTGCCGTCGTTGGGCACGCCCGACGGGCTCGACCTCGACGAGTACCTCGCGCTGGCCGGCGCCGCGGTCGGCGTGATGCTGGTCGGCTTCGCCGAAGGGCTGGGCGCCGCGAAGACGTACGCGGCCCGGGACCACTACGAGATCGACCCCAACCGGGAGCTCCTCGGGCTGGGCGCCGCCAACCTGGGCGCCGGGCTCTCGCAGGGCATGGTCGTGAACGGCAGCCTGTCGAAGACCGCGGTGAACGGGTCGGCCGGCGCGCACACCCAGCTCTCCGGCCTGCTCGTGGCGGCCATGACCGTGGTCACCCTGCTGCTCCTCACCGGCCTGTTCGAGGACCTGCCGGAAGCCACGCTCGCCGCCGTCGTCATCGCCGCGGTCGTCGAGCTCGTCGACTACCGGACGCTGGTCGAGCTCTACCGGCTCTCGTCCCGCCGGCTCCGGGCCATCTACGGCGTCGCCGCCCGACCGGACTTCATCGCCGCCGTAGCGGCGCTGCTCGGGGTGCTCGTCTTCGGCACGCTGCCGGGCCTGTTCATCGGCGTCGGCGTCTCGCTGCTCCTGCTGCTCTACCGGGCGTCGCACCCCCACGTCGCCGAGCTGGGGAAGGTGCCCGGCACCGACGACCAGTACGCCGACCGGGACCGTCACCCGGACAACGCCGCGCTCCCGGGCCTCGCCGTGCTCCGGGTGGAGGGCGGGCTGTTCTTCGCCAACGCCGACGCCGTCCGCCGTGCCATTCAGGCGCACGCGGCCGAACCGGGCGTGCGGACGGTCATCCTCGACGCCGAGTCGATCCCCGCCGTCGACGTCACCGCCGTGAAGATGCTGGCCGAGCTGACCGACCAGCTCGAGGCCGGCGGCGTGCAGCTGGTGATCGCCGGGGACCTCGGGCAGGTGCGGGACGTCCTGCGTCGGGACGCCGCGGCGGTCGAGTCCCTCGACCGGGTGTACCCCTCTCTCCAGGCCGCCATCGAGGCGACGACCACAGCGACATGACCGACCGCCCGGCGAGAGCCACCATCGACCCGACCGTGAAGCGATGGCTACAGGCCCTGCTGTGGGCCGGTGTCGCGGTGCTCCTCGTCGCCGAGCTGATCGACGACCTGCGGCTCCTCCGTGGTCGGCTCGGCCATCACGTCACGTCGTGGTGGACCCGCGTCGAACGCCGCGAACGACGTGGGGCACGCCACACCCAGATGGCCGCCCTCGCCAGACGCATCGACCGCCGACCTCAGCGGTAGAGCACGACAGCGGGTATTGCTAACACTCACGTCATCCGTCACAATGCCGGCACAACCGGGGGGAACCGTTGGGGGGAAGCGTGATGGTGAGCCCGTTCGACCGCGCCCGCGCCCTGGGCGTCGTGCTGGCGCTGGGCGCCTGCGTGGCCAATCCGATCGTCACCACGTCCCCGACCGCGCCCGCCCCGGCGCCGTCGACCGGCGACTCGGGCGAGCTGCTGTACGTCACGGAGGGGAACCGGCTGCGCCGCCTCGAGGTCGACACCATCGGCACCGGCACCCTGGCCGAGGACGTGCTGGTGGAGTCGGCCGGCGACGACCCCGACCACGGCCGGGACATCAACGGCCAGATCTGCCAGCGTCCCGACGCGCCGGGCGGGTTCATCGGCGGCGAGGACAGCGGGCAACCGCACCCGCCCGCCGGCTGGGGCGTGTTCGACGCCGCCGGCACCCAGGTGGGCAAGCTGACCGCGACCTACCACACGGACGGCCCGGAGCCGCACGGCTGCGCCTTCGCCCCCGACGGGACCCTGTTCACCAGCGAGGTCGGCTTCCAGGGCTTCGGCACCGCCAACGGCCAGCTGATCCAGTGGTTCCCGCCCCACGACCGGTTCCCCGGCCCACCCGGTGCCTATCCGGACACCGACGAGGCGTCGACCACCTTCTGCAAGCTGGCCGGCGACCTGGGGACGGCCGGGTCGGTGGCCGTTGACCGGCAGGGCCGCGTCTACGTCTCGCAGTCGTCGGGCCTGCGCATCGACCGCTTCTCGCCGCCCTTCCCGACCGGGCCCGACGCCGCCGGCGGCTGTGGGGCGACCGACGCCACCGGTGCGCCCGTCGCCGATGCGGTGCAGCGCGAGGTCTTCGCGACCGCCGGCGACGGCATGCTCACGTTCTCCGGCCTGGCGCTCGCCCCCAACGGCAACCTCTACGCCGCCAGCGTGCTCACCGGAGGGATCGCCGAGTACGACCTCGACGGCAACCTGGTGCGGTTCCTGCTGGAGCCGCACGGCACCGAGTTGCCCGCGCCGACCGGCAACCCGCAGGGCATCGCCGTCGGCGCCGACGGCACCGTCTACTACGCCGACCTCGACCTGGTGGGAGCCCTGCCCGACGTCGGTCCCGGCCCCAACGGCAAGGTGCGCCGCATCCGGTTCGACGCCGCCGGCGACCCGCGGCCGCCCCAGATCGTCCGGCAGGGTCTGGCGTTCCCCGACGGTGTCGCCCTGCTGCCCGGCGACCTCGAGCCGGACGAACCGCCGCTCCCCCTCGAGTGGCCGACCCTGGCCGGCGGCCACGACCGCCAGTTCTTCAACCCCGACGAGACGAAGCTCACGCCCGCGACCGCCGGCGGGCTGGTCGAACGGTGGCGCTTCCGGACCGACGCGGTCGTCACGTCGTCGCCCAGCGTGGCCACCGTCGACCTGCCGGGGCCGCACGCCGGCCCGACCCGCCTGGCGTTCTTCACCTCGTGGGACGGGTTCGTCTACGCGCTCGACTGGTCCACCGGCGCCGAGCGCTGGCGCTTCGCCTGGGAGGCCCAGCCGGGGTCGTCGTTCCCGGCGTCGGGATCACCGACGATCGCGGACGTCGCCGGGCAGCGCACGGTGTTCGTCGCCGCCGGCGAGACCATGTACGCGCTCGACGCCGCCACCGGGGCCGAGCGGTGGCGCTTCGCCGCCGGTACCGGCTGTCGCGACGCCGCCACCGGCGCCGCCCCGGGACTGTGCTCGTTCGACCGCGAGCGCAACCAGATCGAGAGCACGCCCGTCGTGGCCGACGGCCTGGTCTTCTTCGGGATGGACGTCAACGACGTGGCCACCGGCAAGGGCGGCTTCTACGCCGTCGATGCCGTCAACGGGACACTGCGGTGGTTCTTCGACCCCGAGAGCGGCCTGGTCTGCCGCCCGACCTCGTCCGACGGGATCCGCCGGTTCGACGGCTACCACTCCGAGGCCGAGCTCGGCCTGCCGCCCGGCTTCCTGGCCACGAGGAGCGGTTGCGACGCCCCGCGCACGCCGAACGGGTGCGGCAACATCTGGTCGGCGGCGGCCTTCGATCCCGACCGCCAGCTCCTGATCTTCGGCACGAGCAACTGCGACACCGACGACGATCCGGCCACGCCGGTCCCGGCGCCGCCCATGCCCGCCTACGACGAGGCCGTCGTCGCCCTGTCGGTCGACGGGACCCCGCAGTGGCGCTGGCGGCCCCGGGAGGTCGACAACGACGACCTGGCCTTCGGGGCGGCGCCCAACCTGTTCAGCCTCACCGTCGGCGACGAGGTCCGCGACGTCGTGGGCATCGGCGGCAAGGACGGCACCTACTACGTGGTCGACCGGGAGGGCGAGAACGTCCGCAACGGCGTGGCCTGGGACGACGACGACCCGGCGGACCTGCCCTACTGGCAGACCAACGTCGTGCCCGGCGGGGCCGTCGGGGGCGTCATCCAGACCGCCTCGGTCGACGAGGCAGCCCGCCGGGTGTACTTCTCGACCGCTCCCGGCGAGGACGTCCTCGATCCGCAGCGGCCGACGGTGCACGCCCTCGACCTGGACACCGGCGCTGTCGTCTGGCAGAACACCGAGACCAGCGGCCTGCCCGCCGACGCGAGCTACGGACCGACCAGCGCCGTGCCCGGGGTCG